>JAQCIX010000040.1 GCA_027593365.1 Verrucomicrobiota bacterium | reverse complement strand
CGAGGGATGGTGGGCTCCGCTATTTTACGAGCCTACCAAAAAGCTGGTGGTGATGTTGAATACATTCTAGCCCCCAGAAATGATTTAGATTTGCTGAATCAATCTGCAGTTGACCAGTTTATCGAATCAAAAAAACCAGATGTTATCATTAATGCGGCAGCAAAAGTAGGTGGAATCCATGCCAACGATACTTATCCGGCTGAATTCATTCATCAAAACTTACTCATTAATACAAATTTGATTCATGCGGCATGGAAGCATGGTGTGAAACGTTTTCTGAACCTTGGCAGTTCCTGTATCTACCCGCGGGCTTGTCCCCAACCGATTCAAGAAGATTATTTGCTTACTGGCCCTTTGGAAAAAACCAATGAAGCGTATGCTTTGGCTAAGATTGCTGGATTGGAAATGTGCCGGCATTATCGCAACCAATATGGTGTGCTTTATTATTCTGCGATGCCCACGAATTTATATGGGCCGGGGGATAATTATCACCAAGAAAACTCGCATGTTTTACCTGCCTTGATTCGCCGGTTCCATGTGGCAAAGGAATCCGGAGCCAAAGAGGTTACGATTTGGGGTACCGGTAATCCGAGAAGGGAACTTATGCATGTGGATGATCTGGCAGATGGTGTCCTCTTTCTACTCCGTTTGGAAAACCCTCCTGACTGGGTAAATCTGGGTACGGGCTTGGATCATTCCATTCTTGAAATAGCTAATTTAGTAAAGGGAGTTATTGGATTTGATGGTGAGATTACTCATGACCTAACCAAGCCTGATGGTATGCCGGTAAAAAGGCTCGATGTATCTTTGGCTAACTCTCTTGGATGGAATGCCAAAATCAAGTTGGAGAATGGAATTTCTTCTGCTTACGAGGATTTTCTCTCGGGTTTGGAAAGCGGGAGCACCCGATTGTAAAAGAGTCTCTTATAAAGAGTTTAAATTCTCAAAGGAGAGGATTTACGACCTACTCAAACTGCTTGCGAAATTCTCGTAATTCACCCGATAAATCTCGGACTTGATACCGGAGTGCTTCCACTTCCTCCTTAAGATCCTTAAATTCGGAAAGAACAGTGTCCAGTTGGTCTAATCTTTGGTCGGGTGCGGGTACATAAACTGAACTACCATCCTGAAGTTCTTCAATTTTGGGAGGCGGAGCGAGCTTGTGGAACCAACGTGACTCCTTTTGTCCTGGCCTTGCTTCCATAATCCCAACCAAGCTGGGGGATCGCTCCATCATGTCCGTCAAGGTATCTTCTACATCTTGAATTCCATCGAATTCAAACATCCGATCCGCACGATTATTTAACTCACCGGTGGTTTGAGGCCCACGGTTTAACAGTTCCGCAATCAAAGCCCGTTCTGCTTTGATTAGATCGAGCTCTTTTTCTGCGTTGTGTTGGAATTTTGGGACTCGGGATCCAACCAGATCGACTCGGTGGACCAATCTTTTGATCCGTAGTTCCTCAATGCATCGATTTACCTCATCCTCAGAAAGATTAGTTTTGGGGAGGCGGTTATTTTTTTGGTTACAAGCATTTACTAGCCCATTCAGGCTCATCGGATAATACTCAGGAGTGGTTAACTCTTTTTCAATAAGGGAACCAAGTACACGGGTTTCTTCAAAAGATAATTGAACCACAGATTCTTCCGATTCCGAAGGTTGGGAAGAATGATCGCTTGGATATTGTTCGTTTGGCTCCATCTTTCCCGAGAATGTGGTAACCAATCGGAAGTCTTATTTTTTAATCGGTCTTAGTCGGCCAAGACATTGACCAAACGGTGGGGCTTATCAAATTGAACTTTACCGGGTGTAAGAGCAAATAGAGTAAAGTCTTTGCCAAGCCCAACATTTTTACCGGGATGATATTTGGTTCCACGCTGACGCAAAATAATGTTGCCCGCTAAAACGGATTCGCCACCGAATTTCTTAACTCCTAAGCGTTTGCTGTTACTGTCGCGTCCGTTCTTGGAGGTTCCTTGTCCTTTTTTATGTGCCATGACTAAGAGGTAAATTAAGTAGATTGAAAATGTTACTTCAGGTCGATCGATTCGATTTCAATCACCGATAAAAGTTGGCGATGGCCGCGGCGTCTTTTGTAACCTTGACGTCGCTTTTTCTTAAATACGATGACCTTTTTGTCTTTCTTGTTTTCCAAAATTTTAGCAGTGACGGAGGCACCTTCAACCGTGGGGGACCCAAAAGTAGGTTTACCATCTTGGACGACCATTAATACATCATCGATTTTCACTTGGTCTCCCTCTTTGGTCTCGGGGAAACGGTTGACAAATAGCTTATCGCCTTTTTCAACGACGAATTGGCTGCCTTGGGTACGAATAGTGGCTTTCATAATTTTGGAAAATCCTTAAAAAAACCAATTTTTGGGGTCTTTGGCAAGACCGATCTTCTTTCCTTGGTACTTACTTTGGTAGACCCTAACTTAATTTAAGCATTCAAGTTCGAGATTCATCTGACCTACTTTGGTAGCCGGTCCTTTCATCAGAACATTAAAGTGATCGTCAATGTGAAGAACGATCTCACCACCTGGCATCTCCACGGTGATATCTTCATCACATAGCCCCATTTTACGCGCCACAGCTCCGGCAGCTGAACTGCTGCTTCCAGAAGCAAGGGTATATCCAGCCCCGCGTTCCCAGATTTCTATCTTGATTCGGTTTCTATTCAAGATTTGAAGAAATTGAACGTTGGTGCGATTCGGGAAGAGTGGATGGGTTTCCAATTCCGGGCCATATTTGCAGGCGATTTGTTGATCGACTGCATCCATGGGCAGTACACAGTGAGGGTTGCCAATGGTCGCTCCATAAAAGTGAAAGGTTTGATCCGAGAGAATAATTTCCTCGTTCAGAACTTCTCTGGGTGAACCTTTCACTTGGACTGGTATGGTGTCACTACGAAAGCTAACTTGTCCCATCTCCACCGAGATCAGAGATTTATCTGACGATACTTCGCAAGTGACAACCCCTCCAAGGGTATCGATAGTAAAGGGATCTTCCGACACTAATCCAGCATCCCTAAGGTAGCGGGCAAAAATCCTCAGGCCATTTCCACTTTTTTCGGCTTCACTGCCGTCCGGATTTAGGATTCTTAGACCAAAATCTGCTTTGGCAGTGGAGAGTGGGCCAACCAAGATGCCATCCGATCCAAGACCAAAATTCCGATGACAGATTCGGATGGTTTCTTCTTTGCTGAATTCGTGATTTGATACTCGGGGGTCAAAGACTAAATAGTCGTTTCCTAGAGCGTGGTACTTTTCAAAAATCATAATCTTTGATTAGCAAAAACACTACTTTCAGGCGAGGGAACTTTTTCGTTTAACAACCCATTCGATGATCTCACTATCATCATCGCCGAAGAAACATACGATGCGAAGGAATTCAGCGGGATGGATGTTGTTGGATTTAAAAAACTCCCGATCTCCTCCACAACAATACATGACTTCAGGCGGAAGTTCTCCACGAAGTTTCGCTCTGGCTTTGGGTAAAATTCGAGGTAACCAAGCAATACCGCGAGCCTTTTGGTCCTTAGGTGGAAGAGTTTTGGGGTCCAGTAGATTGGAGAATGGAATGCTATTTTGTTTTTCCACAAAGAACCTCCACCTTTCGTAATGAACCAGTAGAAAAGTGTAAAAGTCGGGTTCTTGATGAAGGCACCAGTCCTCGGCAAAATCAAAAATATCCATTCTGTTCAGTCCCCATCCAGAGAGAAGGGAAAGATCTTGTTCTTGAACGATGGTGCTGGGGGATGAGCCTCCCTTTTGGTACTGATCTACTGCACTTTGCCAAATACGATAAAGTTGGGTGTGGAAGGTGTGAGACATGTTTAAGATGGTAATCTTTAAAGGATGCCTAATCGAAAGCTACGGGGTTAAACCATTCGAAAGTCCATTTGCTTATCCAAGGTATGGATCCGGTCAATTTGGACATGAATTTTCTGACCGATCCTCAATTTGTTTTTAGGGTTTCTGCCAACCAAGGCAGATCCATTGGAGGACAGGCGATATCCAAGTTCACGGGGCAAGGTACGGATTGAAACAAAGCCACGAGCCAGAGTGTCAGTTAGTTCGATAAAAAAACCTCTCCGAAGAATTTCAGTAATTAAAGCTTCGTGCTTAATCGGTTTGTTACTGTCCAAATCTCGCTTGTAATAGAGGATCAATTTGTCTTTCACAGACTCTCTTTCCGCATCGACACTATTTCTCTCACTGATTGAAAGTTTTTTGGCTAATCCCTCGATGGATTCAGAGGAGGAGTTACGAATCGGTTTGTTTTGGATGAATGCTTCCACCGCACGATGTGTCACAAGGTCTGCATACCTTCGAATAGGAGAGGTAAAGTGAAGATAGTCTTTCATCGCCAATCCATAATGGCCATCAGGGGATGCCCGGTAACATGCTTGTTTGAGGCTTCGTAAAAATTTGATTCGTAGTACTTGTGAAATTGGGGAGCGGTTGATTTGCTGGAGCATTTTTTGGACTTCTTTACGACTGCTCAAATCTCCGCATGAAATTCCGAAAAGGGACAAGAATTGCCTTAATTCATCCAAGCTTTCTGGATCGGGGTCCGGATGAGTCCGGTAGACAACAGGTAATCTTTTCTTTTTTGCCTGTTTTGCGATGCTGCGATTAGCCAACAGCATAAACTCTTCGATAAGATGATGACTTTCATCATCTTCATTTTGATAAATCTTTTCAGGTTGCCCGCGTTCATCCACTAAAATTTTTACTTCACTGGATGAAAGTTCAAGAGAACCGTCCTTCATTCTTTCCTTGCGTAGAGAACCTGCCACTTGACCCAAAACGAGCACGCATTTATGGATATCTTTCAAAGTGGATCGACTGATTTTACTGAGTGGAAGTCCGGGGTTCCCAGAATATCGACTTGGGGCAGGGTTAGCTTGGAGAATCTCATCCAAGTTATCTTTCTGCAGAAAAAGAAGAGCCTGCTCGTAAGTCAGTCTTTTATCACTTCGAATGACCGCTTCATGAAGGTGAAAACCCAAGAGCTGGAAATCAGAGGAAAAACGAAATACGACGGATTTAACCAAACGGTCTTCCCCTTCCACTAGGCTGCATATTCCGCTTGAAAGAGAATGGGGAAGCATCGGTACCACCTCGCCAACAAGGTAGGTGGAGTTTCCTCTTTTCTTTGCTTCTGCATCCAAGGCAGAACCTTGCCTGACATAGTGAGAGACATCGGCGATATGTACTCCAATTTCCAGTTCACCATTCTCCAAATTTTTAAGAGAAATAGCGTCGTCAAAATCCCGAGCATCCAATGGGTCGATCGTCAGAGTAAAAGTATCTCGAAAATCTTTTCGGTTTTTACAGTCTTTGGGGGATACATGATCCCCATAGGCTTTGGCTTCATTTTCTACTTTTTGGGGGAAAGTTTGTGAAAGGCCATATTTGGCAAGGATTCCTTTGTGGTCCGTTCGGGCATCATCTCCTGGACCAAGTACCTTGAGTATTTTGCAGGTTGGAATCCGGGCAGGTGGATCCCAGCGAACAAATTTAACTAAAACTTTTTCTTGGTTCTGAGCATTTTTCGTATCCCCCATAACTTTGAAGGGCATAGGGATCCTAGAATTTTCAGACTGGATAAAAGGCCGATTTTGATCCATCGAGAAAAAGCCGAGGAACTCATCTGTTCCCCTTTTAACAATCTTTCTTACTTCATACCTGGGAGGACCAGACTTTTCCGTCTTTTTTTTGGGTTTTCTAAATTTCTTTTTAGGGGGCAACCGAAAAAGCTCCACAACATCTCCATGAAGAGCGGTGGAAGATAATCCACGAGCTAGGGAAATAGTCTCATCTTTATCCGACAGAACAACCTTGGCTCTGCCGGTTTTGGAAAAGTAAATCGTTCCTTTAACTTTACTGCTTGAATGCAGAGTAATGAGAGATTAATTGCCTCCGCCAATGATTTCCCAACCTTCAGGTAATGCGTCTTCTGGATCAGAAACTAATTCGAGTTCAGTGTCTTCATCTGCATCTTCGGCAGGTGGCTTCAAGAAAACGCCTTCTCCATCATTATCGGTTGACTCGTACCATTCAACCTTACCATTGGAAAACAATACATGGCCACCGTCTCCACTCCAAGGAGAGTCAGCATCCCACTCGGTTCCGCTGAGCCCACGGGTCCACATTATGGGGAATGGACCGCTTCTAAGGTTTTGATCGAGCTTCGGGCTGGCATCATCTGAAGTTGGAAGTGCGATGATCCATGCGATTGCGTCTTTTTGGTCTTGGTCTAAATTTCCGGTCATAGAAGAAGGTTTGCCTGGGCCCCCATCTTCTTCAAGAGCAAGTACTTTGTCGTCTTCGTCAATGTACCAATAAGATACCTCGGGGTTTCGAGTCTTTTTAGCAAACCATTCTGCAAAACCTGCTGGGGATTGGTCATCTAAGTTGGTTGGAAACTTGGCTTGGCCTTTGTAGGCCTGAACAATGGCTTTATGTATGTCCATCAATTTATCTTTAGCTGCAAGTTGACCCGCTTGACCGAATATTCCTCCGAAGGCACCAATGGCAATTCCAGCAAGGATACCAATGATAGTGATCACAACAAGAAGTTCAATAAGGGTGAAACCTTTACGGCTTGGCTTTTGTTTATTCATTTTAATTACAAAGATAAATTAGAAGGCTGGACTCAGTAAGGTAATGGGAATCTTGAACAAAGATCAAGCGACTTTTGCTTTTGTTTAGCTAGGTTTTCTGAGTCGTTAGGGTCTTTTAATATATCATCAATAATCTCGGCGATAACAAGCATTTCTGGTTCAAGCATCCCACGGGAAGTTACTGCAGGGGAACCAATTCTTAAGCCACTTGTTTGGAAAGGACTACGGGTTTCTCCTGGCACGGTGTTTCGGTTCAAGGTCAGGTTGGCACCTTCCAAAGCGAGTTGGGCTTCTTTCCCAGTCATGTCTGGGTGAGAGGGTCTAAGGTCCAAGAGCAGTAAATGGTTATCGGTTCCTCCGCTGACAATATGAAATCCACGGGAGGATAGAGCCTCTGCAAGTGCTGAGGCATTGGCTTTAACCTGCTTTTGATAGTCAATGAAGGCAGGTTTGGCTGCTTCCTGAAAACAGGTTGCTTTGGCCGCAATCACATGCATCAGTGGACCGCCCTGATTACCGGGGAATACAGCGGAGTCGATAGCCTTGGCATGTTCTTCTTTGCAAAGAATTAAGCCCCCTCTGGGGCCGCGTAAAGTTTTGTGGGTAGTGGTGGTTACAAAATCTGCGTGGGGCACAGGGGAGGGGTGCAACCCAGCGGCGACCAATCCTGCAATGTGGGCAATATCAGCCAAGAGAAGAGAATCATTTGCCCTGGCAATTTTACCCATTCTTTCAAAGTCGATCGTACGGGAATAAGCAGAGGCTCCCACGGTGATTAGTTTGGGTTTTTCTTTCTCGGCTAAAGATTCGATCAAATCGTAGTCGATCAACCCAGTCTGAGTATCGACACCATAATTGATCACTTCGTAGAGCATGCCGCTGCAATTTTTAGGATGCCCATGCGTAAGATGCCCACCATCCTGTAAACTCATAGTCAGGATTTTGTCACCCGGTTGAAGCATAGCAAAGTACACCGCCGTGTTTGCCTGGCTGCCTGAGTGAGGCTGTACATTGGCATGATCTGCACCAAAAAGTCTTTTAGCCCGTTCGATAGCCAAGCTTTCGGCAACATCCACATGCTCGCATCCCCCATAGTATCTTTTGGCTGGATAACCTTCTGCGTATTTGTTGGTTAGTACGCTACCCGTAGCTTCGATAATCGCGGGGAGGGTAAAGTTCTCAGAGGCGATTAATTCTATGTGAGTTTGCTGTCTTTGTCTTTCCTGTTCAATCGCCTGATGGATTTGAGGGTCAATCTCTGAAAGAGGACGGGCGTCTAGCGTTTGTGTAAGGGTGGCAGGATTTGAATCAGATGCGATAGTCATGTCAGATAATAATTTAAAAAGTTTACAGGTTTTTCTCAACCCAGTTCATCAAAGAGGGGATCGCTTCGAGCATACGGTCCCTGCATTCCCGATAAACTTCAATATCCTGGCCATACGGATCAGGAAGCTCCTTGGATCCTTCTTCCACGAATTCACGCATTAAGAAGATCGGGTAACCCTGGGGTAAATCAAAATACATGTTAATCAGTGCCCGATGGGATTCAGTCATACAAAATACCACAGAGGCTTCTTCGAGCGAGGTTCTGGTGAGTCCGGTGCTTTTATGGTCCGAGATATCCAAGCCCAATTCTTTACAAGCATCGATTGAGTTTTGGGATGCTTTATCTCCATCCATCGCAGATAAGCCTGCTGAGTAGGAAATAATTCTCTTTGGAAGATCGGTCTTGGATACTTCATGGGCGAAAAGCCGTTCTGCCATGGGACTACGACAAACATTAGCCGTGCATATAAAGAGGACTTTTTTGGTCTCTCTACGCTCCCTTTTTAGTCGACTTTTCTTGCCCATTTAAACTTAAACCTTCTTCGGACTGAGCATGAATGGCAAGATTGAATCTAATTACCTCGGGAAAACTCTCGATGACCAATGTCTTTCCGGTAAAATTTGGAGGGGAAATCAACCGATTCGCAAAGACGGTAAGCGGCCCCTTTCGCATCCTCGAGCGTAGAACCTACACCGACTGCTCCCAGCACCCTTCCTCCAGAGGATAAGATGGATCCATCATCGGATAAATCCGTCCCGGCATGAATAAGCGAACTGGAAGGTGGCAAATTTTGAGGAATCTCGATTTTTTGACCCTTAGGGTACGAGCCTGGGTATCCCGCACTCGCCAGCACCACAACCATGGCAAATTCATCCTTCATTATGAGTTTTTCGGGTAATTCGGCTCCTTTCGCGGATGCGATGAGAATAGGCACGAGATCTTGTCCGACCAAAGGTAAAATTACCTGCGTTTCTGGATCACCAAAACGTACATTGAACTCCAGTACCTTGGGTCCGTCCTGAGTGAGCATCAATCCGATGTAGAGAGTTCCCCGGAAATTCATTCCTTCGGATTTCAGACCGGCTAAAGTCGGGCGGACGATCGATTCTTCGTATTCATTTAACATACTGGGAGTGACCAAGGAGGTTGGGGCGTAGGCACCCATTCCACCAGTGTTCAAGCCTGTATCTCCTTCACCCACTTTCTTATGGTCCTGACTCATGGGCAGGGTAACATAGTCCTCTCCTGAACAAATAAGGTGAAGGGAGGCTTCTTCGCCTTCCAGGAATTCCTCAATCACTACCTCACTGCCACTTGCTCCAAAACTATTGCCACTGAGCATTTCCTTGATCTCTTTTTCGGCCTCTTCATGGCTTGAGCAGATGATTACTCCCTTGCCAGCAGCCAAGCCACTGGCTTTGACCACCACTGGTAAGGTGCATTGGTACAAATATTCGATTGCTGGGCCAATTTCAGTAAAGTTTCCATACCCTGCGGTAGGAATATTGTGCCTGGCAAGAAAGTCTTTGGTAAAAGCCTTACTACCTTCCAGACGGGCACATTGGGCATCGGGTCCATAGGCGAGAATGCCATTTTGGGCTAGATCATCAACCACTCCGTTACAGAGGGGAACTTCGGGACCAACCACAACCAGGTCAATGTTTTCAGACTTCGCTATTTCAACGATTTTGGAATTATCTTCCACCGACAGGTCTAATGTTCTGAATTCCTTTTGGATTCCACCATTACCGGGAGCAACCAAAACCTCGCGAACGAGAGGGCTTTCTGAGCAAATTTTTGCGAGCGTATGTTCCCGTCCTCCGCTTCCAAGAACGAGAATTCGAAGATTATTTTCATTCATTTGATTATGGTTTTCTTGAATCAAGCTGGGAAGTCGAGGTAATTTATCTTTGCCTTTCATGAAACTGGTCTATTTTGAAGGTTATTAGATGCGGGTTTTTTTTATTGGGATTTGTGGAACGGCCATGGGTAATGCTGCGGTCTTATTGCGAAATATGGGCCACGAAGTGGCGGGTTCAGATGCTGGGGTCTATCCCCCTATGTCCGATGTTTTGTCGAGCGAGGGGATTGAGTTATTTGAAGGATTTGCAGAGGATGAAATGCTACTCTGGAAACCCGATCAGGTGGTTGTTGGAAATGCGGTTTCGCGAGGGAATCCACAAGTCGAATACCTCCTAGAAACTCGCAGCATTCCTTTTGTGTCTTTGCCCGAATTAATTGGCGAGGACTTGATTGGGAACCGACCATCTGTGGTGGTCGCAGGTACTCACGGGAAAACCACAACCACATCCCTAACTGCTTACATCCTAACTCAAATTGGACAATCGCCTGGCTATCTAATCGGTGGGGTTCCCCTAGATTTACCTGGAGGGAATCAACTTGGAAATACTTCTTCACCTTTTGTGATTGAGGGCGACGAGTATGATTCTGCATTTTTTGATAAACGAAGTAAGTTTATTCATTATCGTCCAAGGGTCCTGATTTTAAATAATCTTGAGTTTGATCACGGTGATATTTTTCGGGATCTACCCGATATTTCGCGAAGTTTTTCCCATCTTTTAAGAATCGTGCCGGCCAACGGATTTATTTTGAGAAACGGGGATGATCCAAACCTTCTGGCGTTACCTGAGGCTTCTTGGACGAATCTCCTTTCTGTTGGGACGGGGGAAAGAAATGATTTAGCCATTCAAAACTTCGACGAAGATGCCAACGGCAGTCGTTTTAACCTTTTTTGGCGAGGAGATAAAGTAATGCAGATCTCTTGGCAAATGCCTGGATTGTTTAATGCCAGAAATTTATCTATGGCTATTCTTGCATCCGCTTTAATTCAGAAAACTGGAAACTCCCACGAGCTCTCCACAGATCTATTCAATTCTTTAGTTTCAATTGATTTTTCGAAATGCCGGGGAGTCAAGCGAAGGCAGGAAGTTTTATTGGATAGTCCAATGCTAACGATTCTTTCAGATTTTGCTCATCATCCTACTGCAATCCAAGGAGCCTTGGAATCCCTTAAAGCTCGCTATCCAGACCGAAGATTAATTGCCTGTTTTGAGCCCAGAAGTAATACAGCGGTGACCAATATTTTTCAGGATCAATTTGCAGATGCATTGTCCTTGGCGGATCATGCATTGATTGGTGAGGTTCATCGGGCTGAAAGGATCCCCGAAAATGAGAGAATCAATCCCGCTGAAATGGTAGATTTCATCTCTCAGAAATCAGGCTTGGCTGATGCTTTTGCATCCAACCGTGATTTGGGTCAATATCTATTCCAAAGATTATCCCAAAAACAGCTCACGGATACACTTGTGGTATTCTTTTCTAATGGTTCGTTTGACGGAGTTATTCAGGATTTCGTGAAACAGGCAAAATCATCCCTGCATCTTTCCAGATGAATGCCTGGGTGATTTTGGGAACTTTATTGTACTCAGCCATTGGATTGGGGTACTTCAGGTATGCTACTAAGACTGCATCCTTTATTTACCTGACATGTTCGCTGTTGCTCTTTTCTTATCCTTATTTCTGTGAGCGAGCTTGGCAGGTTTTTCTATTTGGTACCCTGATTTCGATTTTTCCGCAGATCCATTTTTACAGGAGAGGGCGTTAGGTCTTTCAACTCCTGGATCCATTTGCGGTGTGGACCTGAAAGGGTAATCGAATGGATCTCCGACCAAGGTACCCAAGTGTATCCTTCGGGTAAAAAAGATGAAGATAAACTGAGGTTCTTGGGGGAAATAATTTTTTCCTCGTAATCAGTCATTCCGATCGTTCGTTTACGAAGCCCGAGAACAACCAAGTCTTTATCAGTCCAAGCTTTTTTTCCAGGGAGAATGGAAGGAAGTTCGTAAATTCCAGCCATTCGGCCTGATGATGAGGTATACAAGAGAAGTTTTTCATCTTCTTCGATCCAAAAGCGATTGATCTTTTCCTTTTTTTTCTTTTTGGGAAG
>JAQCIX010000039.1 GCA_027593365.1 Verrucomicrobiota bacterium | reverse complement strand
GATGACATCGCTGAGGCCTTTGACTGCCGCGGAACAATTGACATAGGCAACGACATATAGGTCTGGGTTCTCATCCCGATACTTTGCCAGTTGTTCAGCTGGGCAGGAGTCAGAAAGAGAGCACCCTGCATCTAGGTCAGGTAGTAAGACGGTCTTGGACGGATTGAGGATCTTGGCGGTTTCCGCCATGAAGTGTACCCCGCAAAATACAATAGTTTCTGCATCGGTCTGGGCGGCTTGTCGGGCGAGTCCGAGGGAATCACCCACATAGTCGGCCACCTCCTGGATCGGATCGATCTGATAATTGTGGCAGAGTAAAACCGCATTTTGTTCTTTTTTAAGACGGATAATTTCCTCCTGCTCTGCATTGAGAGAGGTGGGTGTATCCGCTCGGCGGAAAACTTGCAGGGGGGGGGGAGTGATCTGGGTCATGAAATACAAATATCAGTTGGCTTTGGTACAGGCCCCTTTATCCGCAAAGGTTGGGCAACTCGCATGGACCTGGAGGCGCTGGTCGTTAACCTCAAGCCCAAGTTTTTCGGAAACGGTACGCCCGTACCATTCCATAAACGGGGCATCGACATCAAAAATTCGATCGCAATCCGAACAGATGACTTGGGCCTTGAAGGTGGCACTGGATTCATTGAGGGCGTAGAATTTGTTGTCCTGCCCCACATCAATCTTGCGTACCGTGCCACTCTCAACCAAGAGGGGAAGGCATCGGTATACAGTGGCCCGGGAGACGGAATCGTCCATTTTCCTAGCATCCTGTAACAATTGGTCGGCAGTAAAATGGCCGGACTGGCGGAAGAGGGCATCAAAGACCGCTTTGCGCTGCCCGGTCATGCGCAAGCCCTGGGTGATTAAATAATCAGAGAAATTTTCCCAGCTGGCTCGGTCTGGCTTGGTCATGGTTGAAAGAATTACCTTTTTATGCCTGTTGTCCACCACGAGGTCAATTGAATTGAGACGATTTTGAGAATTGATTTCTCCTCCGTTGAACCTTGGCAGTTCACACCAAAAAAGGTACGGGTAGGAGATGTCGATTAAGATCAATGATCAAGTGATTCCGGACTGGGCGATCGAGCGTCAGGCTGAAGCTCTTTTTGAAAACGTAGCCCGGGGAATGCCCGGTAAACCAAGAGAAATTATTATGATGTCCGCTTTGGATCTTGCTAAAGACCGCTTGATCGATCAGGCCCTGATGGCTCAGGAGAGTCGAAGACGGAAATACAAGGTAGACTCCATTGATCTGCAAAAAAGAATTAAGCAGTGGCTCAAGCAAAACGGTGGGAAGAAGGCGTTTGAAAAGATCAACAATCCAATGATTCGAAACCACGATGATCTCAAGCGGGAGCTCTCTGACCAAATGAGGTTTAATCAATTGCTTGAGGAGGAGTCTCAATGCGAGACAATTTCCGAAGCGGAAGCTTTACAATACTATGAGGATAGACCGGAACTTTTCCGGACCGAAGAACTTCTTGCCGCTTCCCACTTTCTAAAAATGGGCAAAACAGAGGAGGAACTCGAGCAAGCACTCGAGGCTGTGAAGGCGATTCGAGTGCGTCTGGACAAAGGGGAGGACTTTACTGAATTGGTGCGGGCAGAGTCCGACGACAAAGGAAATGATGGCAACCTTGGAACCTTTGGTAAGGGCCGCATGGTACCGGAGTTTGAACAGGCCGCCTATGCAATGAAACCAGGTGAATTGAGCCAGCCAGTTAAGACCCAGTTTGGCTGGCACCTTATTCAGTTGCACGATCGCATTGCACCCAAGGTCACTCCTTTTGAGGATATCAAAGAAAAAGTGATCGAGTACCTGACGGAACGAAAGAAGGACAAGGTATTTGAAGCCTTTCTCGACCGCCTTAAAGCAGAGGCCACCATCGAAGAGGTGGCAGGTATTTAAACTTAACCCCTGTTTGCCTGCAATCCCTCGAGAATTCTCAGGGTACTGGCTGATTTATTGAGGGCGTATAGGTGGTAACCAGGAGCTCCTCCAGCGAGGAGTTCCTTGGTCTGATGAAGTGCCCAGTCGGCCCCGACAACAGGTTGCTCGTCATCCGATGCGGCTTCCAAACTCTGCTCAAGAGCTGAGGGTAATCCCGCCTCGCACATGGTGCAAAAGCGGCGAACCTGTCCGATCGATAGCACTGGGAGAAGCCCCGGTAAAACTGGAATTTCGATACCGTGGTTTCGGCAACGGCTGACAAAGTCGAAGTAGACCGGATTGTCAAAAAACAACTGGGTGGTAATGAAGTCCGCCCCTGCATCCACTTTGATCTTCAAATGGTCGAGGTCGCTGTCCATGTCCTTAGCTTCCGGGTGCTTTTCAGGGTATCCACCCACACCGATGCCAAAGTCGGGAAAGTTTTCTCGGATCAGTGCAACCAGATCCGACCCATAGGACAGCCCTCCCGGTACCGGTTTAAAAGTGGTCTCGCCCTTGGGTGGATCGCCCCGCAGGGCCATCACATTTCGAAAGCCCGCCTGCGCAAACTCCTCCAGAATTTCCAGGAGGTCATCTCGGGTATGGCCCACGCAGGTCAAATGGGGCATCACTTCGAATCCATGCTCTTCCTTCAGTAGACGGGCATAACGCATGGTTGTTGCCCGGGTGCCTCCGCCCGCCCCGTAGGTGATGGATACAAAATCTGGCTGGTGAGGCTGAATCTGGGATGCAGTCTTAAGCATTCTTTCTCCACCCGCATCATCTTTGGGTGGGAAAAACTCCACTGAAAAAAGGGGCTTTCCCTGTTCAAAACGCTCTTTGATGGACCGGCCTATGCTCATATACATATCAACGTATCATGATGCGTTGATATGTACAAGATAACTTTATGGGGATCAGATACTATTCCGGGCACTTAAATTGAGGTTGTTAACTGCCTGTAGATAGCGGGCAACCCGGGGCTGCGGTTCCAAGGACTGGGCACGTTCGAGCAGATCGGCGGCCTTTTGGTAGTCTTTCGTGCCCACCAGCATGCGGGCGTGCCCGATCAAAGCTTCCACTTCAAACTCGGACAGCTTAGCTGCCCGTTCGAAGCGCAGGGCAGCCCGGGCATAGTCCAGTTCCTCATTAGCAAGTCGGGCGGAAAGGAGCAGGGCTTCTCCATCGAGGGGACGCTTTTGGATGACATCCTCTAGGATTTGGGCGGCTTCTTTTCTTTTGCCGGTGGCAATGCGCACCTCAGCCTGTAACATCCGAATGATCCTTTCGTCCTCCTTTGAGAATCCTTGGCCAAAGATTTTCTCGATCTCTTCCAAATATTTAAAGCATGCTCCGTAGGAACCTCGATTAATCAACACTTTAGCTGCTCGGGCATAACGGTTGAGGCTAAGCTTTTCTTTCATAGCCAAGGCCTGTTGGTAGGAGGTAAGAGAGTGTTCGTGTAGTCCGAGGTTGTGGTAGATGTCTCCCAAGGAGAGTATACCTGCAGCATCCAATTGATTCATCCTACGTAGTGTTTCCAAAGCAACAGCAGCCTCAGCCTCTTGACCCAGCCCCTGAAGGGCGGAAGCTCTTGCTTTGTGGCAAAAGAGATCGTTGGGCTTCAATTCGAGTAATTCGTTCAGCAGAGCGAGAGCTTCGGCGTAACGATTGGTGGAGAGCAGACAGTTCACCAGACCATTCCTTGCATCGGTGCTTTCAGGATGGAGTAAAATGCCCATGCGATAGGCATTCTCTGCAGATACCACCCGGCCTAGGGAAAGATGACAGTAACCCAGTGCCACATAGGAAATACCATCCGCTTCCCCAAGGCTGATCGCTTGAGCTAAGTTGCGCGAAG
This sequence comes from Verrucomicrobiota bacterium, assembly GCA_027593365.1. Taxonomy (GTDB): domain Bacteria; phylum Verrucomicrobiota; class Verrucomicrobiia; order Opitutales; family Seribacteraceae; genus Chordibacter. The sequence goes on along the minus strand of JAQCIX010000039.1, from coordinate 8,443 downwards.
CTGCATCCAATTTTCCAAGGCTAAGTTGTACAAAACCTAGATTCTTTTTAGCACGTAAAAAAGAGGGGAATTTTTTGAGGGCTTTTTCATAGGTTTGTTCCGAAGGAGTGAGCCTACCCAATTGATAGTACATGGTAGCGAGGGCAAAATCGAGGGCAGCACTCGTTTCGTTTGTGATCTTTTTCTCAAGATAAATAATCGCGTCCTCCATCTGGTTTTCTGCCTTGGCTACCACCTCCCGGAGAATGAATTGTTCTGCCTTGTCGACCCTTGGTTCGACTTCACTGCGAAAACCATAGTCCCCCATAAATCCACGGACAAAAGCTGGGTCGTTCCAGAAATCCTGAGTCAGTTCGGGTAAGGGGGCCTTGGCAAATAAACCCTGCAACATGAAACAAAGAAGAATGAGAAAAGAGTAGTTTATTTTCATTTGAGCATCGAAAAAAGAACAGGGAGATAGAATTCCACCTTGACTGGTTTGCCGTTACGGGTGGGTGGTTCGTAAACAGAACCTTCGGCTGCTTTTCGGGATGGTTCTACAAAATCTGGATGAGTGGATGATACGGTTTCTAATACTTTAACTTTTCCCTGTTCGTTAATTTGCACCAGTAGTTTTACCTCCCCCTCCAACCCTTTGCGGCGGAGATGGGATGGGTATACCAGGGAACCCCGCTTGAGAACAGCCGGGTTACGGTCTAGATCGTGCATCGAAAAAACCATTTCTCCGGCAAATCCAACGGGTACAGGGTTATAATTGGCAAGGGAGAATGCAGCTTTGAAGTCGCCTGGTCCAACCTCTAGTGTCGCGGCAGTGGGCTCATGGACCAGGCGGACCTGGGGTGTATCGAGAGCAGGAGCGGGCAGGTCGAGCTTTTGAACCACTTCTTTTTCCATTTCTGTCTTCGGAGGAGGAGGTGGGGAGTAGGTGGGGACTTCTACGGGGCGAACGACCCACTCATCCGGTCGGACAAATTCAGAAAGGGGAAGCATGCAGAACAATCCAAACGAGACCAAAGCGGCAAGCAAAAGGCTCTTAGTCCGCAAGTGGGGCAGTGGTTCGGTCTCCACCCCAGGGATCCACTGGATTTCCTCGGCGTTTTTCATGGGGTAAGCGGACTAAGTTTGACGGCCTGAGCCCCCGCAAGCATAGCCTGGTCCATCACTTGAGTGGCAAGTCCCGCACGGGCACCTGGCGATACCCGAACGAGCACGGAGCGTGGTTTGTCCGAAGAATTGGATCGGACCAGTGGGGCGACTTGCTCTAAACCGATGACCATTCCGTCCTGCAATAATTGTCCGGAAGAGGGTAGGTCAAAAGAGATAGGTTCCTCGAGATTGGAAGATGAGGAGGCGGTATCCTTGTGCTTCGGAGTAATCCCCACCTCATTGACAAAGGAAGTGGCGACGATGAAAAAGATTAGCAGGATAAAAACAAGATCAATCAAGGGAGACACATTGATCTCGGTTCGCTCAGGTTCTGGAGACAATCTTCTCCTCATGCTCTAGGCTTACGGGTGGCGATGGATACATCCGAAGATTTCTTTCGTGCCAATGCTACGATCTTGGCAAGAATGGAGGCATCCGCCCATTGATCCACCTGAATGACCACTGGTTTTCCTTTGTCTTTACTTGCCTGTTCCACCAATCCTGGAACTTCTTCGAGTTGCACGGTCGATCCGGCATACTTGATTTCGTTATCCCCGGATAGGGCAAAAATGACTGCATTTTTTTCAAGGGCTTTTCCGGTGACTGCTTGCGGCCGGTTGACTTCAATGCCCGGCAGGGTGACGAAGGTGGCGGAGACAATAAAAAAGATCAACAAAATGAAAACAACATCGATCAGGGGGGATACATTGATTGCATCCGTATCTGTAGACTCAATCAGACGATTTCTTGCTCTCATTTGGAAATAGGATTGGGTAATTGTCGCAGGGATATACTTTCTAAGCGGTTGATGCATTGCAACCAGTCCTTTTTCCTTCGATTAAGTAAGTGAATCAGGGCAATTGCGGGGATGGCGATCAATAACCCTGCCTGAGTCGTTACCAACGCTTGGGAAATTCCTCCGGCTACCAAGTCCATTTTGTAGCTATCCTGCATACTCAAGCCGTCAAAGGTTCGGAGCATACCTGCGACTGTGCCAAGGAGTCCGATCAGCGGGGCAGAACTGGCGAGGACGAACAAAAATCGCAACCGGCGGTTTAGGTATGAAATTTCTCCCTGTCTGACCTGATCAAAACGACGCCTTGTTTCCTGATGGTCGCTATGATCGGCCAAACAGAATCGAATGATTCGGTCGACCCGCCCACCTCCTTTAAAGGCTCCCCATCGCTCCCGAGGGAAGGCACGCAGCTCAGATGGGATCACGCTACGCAGGCGTAACCATAGGTCGAAAGTCAGATAATAGAGGTACAGGGCGAGAATTCCAAGTGCAGGCATCAGGACGCCACCTTTTTCCCAGACGAATCCCGCCTGGTTCATAAAATCAACCAGTGGATTCATCCTTTTTTTCAATTGAGGAACCAAGGTCCTTGGGTGCTTCCTTTTTCAAATGAACCAAACGGGCGGAAAATCCCTCCATCTTAGAAACCAGTCCCTGCAATCTGCGGCTAAGCAACGCATGGGCAATAAGAGAAGGAATTGCCGTGATGAGACCAAACTTGGTGGTTACCAACGCCTCGGAAATTCCCCGGGCGAGCTCGCTGTTTTCCGGATTGGCGAAATTGGTAATCTGACGGAACACATCGATCATCCCCGTAACTGTGCCGAGCAGACCAAGCAGGGGAGCGATTGCGGCAGTGATTGCGATCAGGGGTATTCCTTTTTCCAACCTTGCCTGGCAGTCGATAATGATCTCGTAGAGAATTTCTTCCAAAATTTCAGGCTTCTTTCCACGATATCCCTGAGCGGTCTTACGCAAAAGTTCAAAAGGTCCTCCAAAATTCCCGGCAAGGGTAACCGGTCCATGAGGGAAGGGAATTCGAAGAACTTGGAATGATTTGAACAGGGCGATGAGTATAGAAGCGACAGCAAAAAAGAGGATTGGGTAGATCCAGATTCCACCTTTTTGCATTTCTTCCCAAAGAGTTGGATCACTGCCCTCAATCACGAGGGCTTTACCCAGACTGGGGTCTAAAGGTATTAAGACCGAACTACCTGAAGAGGATGCGAGACTTTTTTGAATTAGTCCAGAGGTGGAGGTGTTGGCAATAAGGAGACGGGGGGGGGTGTTCCTCTTGACCGAATCAGGAGTTAGTTCAATGGATGAATCTGCTAGTCGCTCATAGCTCTTATCGAGAAAGCCAGAGCTCCCTTTTTCACCACGAAAATAAAGCACAGGTCCGAATGTCCAGAAGGTTCCACTTTCCCGGACACCTTCTGGGGGCACAATCGCATCTCCGGAATAGGCTAGTCCGCCTGCTTGCCGGAGTAGGGCAGTCGTGGAGAATTCGGCCAGTTCGAGATAGGCAGAAAAAGAACTCGCCCGGTCCCCTTTTTCTTTGGAGAGCGTAGCGGAAAGGGAATCAGCATACAGAATCCTTTCGGAAGATGGGATCGACTGGGTCCATCCACGGGCATAGTCAGTAAGTAAGCGCAATGAGGTTTCCAAAGAAGCCTCGTTCTTTAGGACATCTTCTTTGAGTTGTAATAGGCTTGCGTCACGGTTGTCGCGCTGGCGAAGGCGACGGTCGATTTCAGCCCGTTTATCCCGAGCTTCGATTTCCAATTGGGTTACCTCTTTGGATAAAGGGATTTTTTCCTGCTCAACCTGTTGGCGAAGCAGGGTAAGGCGTTCAATCGAATCCTTTAAATCATTACGGGCAGATGCCCGAACCTGTTGAACGGACTGGGCTGAGGCAGCTATACTCAGCCCAATGAGGACGGTGGCAAAAAGGGTAATCGAGGTAAGTCGTTTCATTTCTCAGTCACCGGAGGTGCTGTCACCGGAAGTTCGAGGAAACGGGGCATCGCACGGTTATTAAGCATGTCCACGCCAGTGGAAATTTCCCGTGCTAAGGTATCGGAGCGAGTCCATTGCCATCCACTGTCACCGGGTTGCCCGTATCCTGCAACTGTGCCAGATTCATTGACAAAATAAGCGGTGCCCAGCCCGAAGTACATCACCTGAAATTCCCGGGACTGGTTGTCATCAAGAGTAAACTCCTGCCTTTCCAAAGTTACGGATCGGTGAAAATTTTGCATGGCCTGGAGTAGGGAGACAAGAGCATCTACCCGCTGACGCAGGGGAGGAGTAGGTATACCTTTTGCAGGTACCAGTTTTTTGCGGTAGGGGGCAAGGCGGTCTGCAACCGGGGTGGGTAAGAGGGAAAAGGCACGATCCACTTTGGCTACCACTCGATCCAGCCCTAGGTGAAGGGATTGGGTGGCTTGTTTTGCAGCATCCATACGGCTGAGGAGATCCGTTCGTTGCTTGGCTGCACCCACTGCTTCCTCCTCGGTTTGATCAAGTTTTGTATTGAGTTCACTAATTTCTGCTCCTAGAGCCTGCTTGAGGTCGAGCAGGGAGGATTTTTCCAATTCCCACTCGGTTTCCTCCTCGGAAATCAGCCGTTCGGTTGCCACCCATTCACCGATGATTTTATGGGTTTCCTTGACCTCCGCTAGCATACAGACTGGAGAGATCACCAGCCCGGCAAGCAGGCGGAAAAGATATGGAAAGAGTTTCATCAAATGAGAACCGCCCACTTTACCCGATGCACGGTAGCTTGGAAAGCCTTTTTGAGACTGATTCTCAATAAATGATAAGGAATCCAATAAGTTAAGTGATTTTGATTAAAACAAAGGCTCGGAGGGGAAACGGTTGACTGCGTAGTGCTTGGACTGGGGAACCTGTTTTAAATTGCGGATTTCCGCACGTAGCGAACGGATGCTATCGGATATTTGGACCACATCCAGTTTGTCATTGAGTTGGTGCTTATGGGCTATGCTCAGGCTTTTTTTCAGCGATTGAGTATCGGGGCTTTGCTTGCCCGCGGCTGAGAGAGCATCCTCTCCTAGTTGAATAAGGGAGTAGAGACCTGGTCTGTATGCAAATCCGTTCTTTAAAAATATGGAGTCAGCTTGTTTGCCATAGGGAATGGTCTGAAAGTCGGGCAGAGGTTCGGAGGTGATCAGGAATCCTTGAGTGTCCCGTAGGCAGAATACGGCATGAGTGGCTCCCGGAGGCATGGTTGCCTGCACCCGACCCGGCAAAATCGTGGCATCGGTTTTGAGCCATTCCTCACGGTGCCCGCCGGTTTTATCAAACTCTCTCGGGTTTAGGGTGTAGAGCAAGTGTGCCTCTTCAATGGCTGCCTTGCCTTCGCCCTGTTCGAATTTTACCCATATCTGTTCTTTGTTCGATCCCAGTTCCAGAACCTTGGGAGAGGCCGACCGTTCCTCCTTGGACACCCCATTGGCTCCAAGGTTGCGGTAAGGCATGATTACACCGCTTTTCTTAAGAAAGGCATTCAGTTCCGCGAGCATCGCATCTCGGATTTCTGGAAATTTTTGAGCGAGGTTATTGGATTCTCTTAAATCAACTGCATTCTCTTCCACCTTGTTTACCAGAAATAATTCCACCAACTCTCTATTTTCCACCCCAGACCATTTCCCTGCGTATCCGACCCCGAGGTTGTGGATCAGTTTCCAAGGCCCCTTTCTGATTGTCACTGCCATATGGCTTTCCATGGGATAAAACCAGTAGATCGCTTCCCGCTCGCTGCCATCAGATTCAAGGACCTGCTCGGAGGTTCCGAGCATCAGCGGAAGAATATTGCATCCATCCAATTCAAGGGACTGATCGGGTTCCATTCCCGCCATTTCCATAAAGGTAGGGTACAGATCGATCAAATTGATCGGAGTCTTACAGACTGATCCGGCAGGTACGCCCGGGCCGCGGACAATAAACGGCACCCGCAATCCGCCCTCATAGTTGTTCATCTTTCCCCCTCTTAAGGGACTGTTGTCTGTAATCGGTTCGTGTTGGCTGCCCACCCAGCCCCCATTGTCCGAGTCGATGATGACATAGGTGTTGTCGATCAGTTTGTGTCCGGGGTTTCTGGGGTCCTCGGTATTCTCCAAATAACTGACCACCTTGCCTATGCTCCAGTCCACCGCATCGACCATCGCCGCATAGTAGGGGTTTGTATGGCCCCGCTTCTCTGCATTGAGTGGGCCTGGGTCAGTTGGGAAATCAATTCCCATCTTTTTACAGTAGTGTTCCAATCGCTTACGGTCCCGGGTAGCGATGGGCCCATGCACATAAAGCGGGCAAAAATTAAGAAAGAAGGGCTTATCCTTATGTTTGCGGATAAAGCCGACCGCCAGATCGGTGGGTTTGTCAAAGGGGCGGCCGTCCCCGTCCAGTTGGTAGGGGTCATCCGGATCGTCAGTGGCAAAGTCCCCTAAGCGGTGAGGAACCATTCGTTGCCAGGCACCACCAAATGAATTTTTTCTACCATCCTTGGGGTTCCATAGTTCTTGGTCGTTATAAAAAAGAGGACCTCCATTTTCTTCCAAAAATCCAAAGTCAAAGCCCTGGTCCGTAGGAAAGGGAAACCCTCGGTATTTTCCTCCCGCATGCCATTTGCCCACATGACCACTGTAGTAGCCCGCTTTTTTTAGGGTTTCCGGAATCATCGGTTCCTCCACTGGTAAGCCATAGAGATAATAAGGCGGAATTAAGGGAATGTTGGGTTGGTGTGCACGGGGTAACTGCCCACCAGTTACGCTGTATACCCCCGTGTTTACAGGGTATTGCCCGCGCAGAAAGGAAACCCGCGAAGGAGCACACACTGGAGAGGGGGCATAGGCCTCAGTGAAACGCCTGCCCAGTCTGGTCAGTTTGTCGAGGTGCGGGGTTTCATAGACTGCATTACCGTCGATCTTATGACTCGCAATGTCCTGCCAACCTAGATCGTCCACCATGATGTGCACGATGTTGGGCAGTGGGTTAGCAAATCCAATGGAGGCGAAAAGAAGAGTGAAAACCAATAAGCAATATACTTTCATGACAATCGCTTAGTTACCCAAAAACGGTTGCAGTCTGCAAAGGTAATCCATGGAGAGGTGAGAAAACCTCTCTTCTACTGTCTAGGATAATAAGCGACGCAGGGTTTCGTCCACTACCTTTGGGTTGGCCTGTCCACGGGTCGCTTTCATCACCGCACCTTTAAGGGCATTGATGGCTCCTTCCTTACCTCCGCGGAACTTTTCCGCGGCATCCGGGTCGTTAGCGATGGCCTCGGCACAGATCCCCTCGATCTCTCCATCGTCAGACTTTTGCTCCAGTCCCTTTTCCTTGATCAGGTCGGAGGCAGATTTTCCACTGGCGAACATTTCTGGAAATATTTCCTTGGCCACATTATTGGTTAGCTTGCCGTCCTCAATGAGGTTGACTAGCTCGGCGAGCATTTGTGGGGATAACGGGCAGGACTGTGGGGTGATGCGCTCGGTGGATTCCTCGGGAAATTCATCCATCTTGTTGGCCTGGGAAAGTTCCCGCAACAGATCGTTAACTACCCAGTTCGCGGTCTTAGTTGCCGATTTTGCCAAACTTACAGTCTCCTCAAAGTAAGCACAGAGGAGGTGGTCTCCACAGAGGGCGGAGGTGGCGGAATAAGGTAGATTCATTTCCGCCTGGTAACGCCTCTGTTTATCAAATGGTTTTTCGGGAAGTTCTTTCCTTACCCGTTCGATCCATTCCGGGTCCACCTGAACCGGCATGAGGTCGGGGTCCGGGAAATAGCGGTAGTCGTGGGCCATTTCCTTGGTCCGCATCGGAGTGGTGTACTTCTGGTCGGGGTTCCAGCGACGGGTTTCCTGAATAATCGTTTCCCCATCCTCGATTGCACGGATCTGCCGGCGGATTTCATATTCCACACCGTTGCGCACTCCCGATATGGTATTTAAATTTTTCAGTTCCACCTTGGTGCCGAGGGTTTCTGTACCCTTGGGGCGCACGCTGATATTGGCATCGCAGCGCAACTGTCCCTTTTCCATATCACAGGCGGAGATCCCGGCAGCGACCAGAGAGTTGCGCAGGGAGGTGAGGTAGGCAAAAACTTCGTCGGGACTGTGCATGTCCGGTTCGCTAACAATTTCCAGTAGCGGAGAGCCTGCTCGGTTGTAGTCCACCAGGCTGTCCTGATCATAATGGGTTAGTTTACCTACATCCTCCTCCAAGTGGATGCGGGTCAGTTCGACCATTCGGTGTGGGCCCATCTTGGATGGGTTTTCCCCGGGCATCTCGATCTCCACCTGTCCGCCCTCGCAAATGGGTTGGTCGAACTGGGAAATCTGATAGTTCTTAGGCATGTCCGGATAGAAGTAGTTCTTACGGTCCCACTTGCAGACCGAAGCAATTTTACAATCTAGCAATAGACCGACCTTGATCGATTTTTCGATCGCTTCCTTATTCATTACCGGTAGGGCACCGGGC
>JAQCIX010000038.1 GCA_027593365.1 Verrucomicrobiota bacterium | reverse complement strand
CCAACTCGTGCCTGCAGTGGTGGATCAAAATACGATGCTTTGGTCGCTCAAAAAACGGGTAGGGGACCGAATTCCATATTATGACGGAAAAGGAGAAAAGTTTGAAGTGGAGATATGTGCAGTTGTCAAAGGTAGTTTCCTCCAGGGGGCCTTGTATATTTCAGAAAAAGATTGGCTAAGCAAATTTCCTCAACGTGGAGGATACCAACAATTTTGGCTAGGAGGGGAAGGGGATGAAAGTGTGGCGGTGGCTCATCTTGAAGACAGACTGCTCAATTATGGTATTAAAAGCGAAAGCACACTGGACCGGTTAAGAATCTTACAACAAGTGGAGAACACTTATCTTTCGATCTTTCAGGCATTGGGTGGGCTAGGTGTGCTTCTTGGTACGGTTGGATTGTTTGTGGTAGTTCTTCGAAACCTTTGGGAGCGAAGGCAGGAGCAAGCGATCTTGTCGGCCCTTGGATATTCTTTCATCCAACTTAAGAAAATTTACTTTAAAGAAAATGTCCGAGTCGTATTTTATGGAGTTATTCTTGGCATGAGTGCTGGATTCATGGGACTTGTTCCTTCTTTCATCCAAAAAATAAATGATGTTTCTTATGTGGTGATTGGGGGATTTGTGCTGACCCTTTTGATCTTTGCTTGGTTGAGTCTAAAGGGTAGTATTTTAGTTGGGCTGAGACAAACATCGGTTGATTCGTTAAGGAATGAGTAAACAAAGATTTAAACTGACCATTTCCTGTTATTTAATGTTAGGTGTGTCTCTAACCCTCATACAAGCAAAAGTAGAGGGGGCAGAAGAGTGGACCACCGTATATGAGGAAAATTTTGATCAGCAATTGGAAGGCACTATCCCTAAGGACTTCTTTGTATTGGATGGAGAATTTCAAGTGGTTTCCAAGGAGGGGCGAAAGTGCCTATCCCTCTCCGCAAACCCAGTAGGTGAGCATGGCTTACTCTTTGGTCCTCGACTTAGAGGAGAAACAGTCCGTTTGTCCTTCTCCTGCCTTGGAGCTTTTAAAAGCAGAAGGCATAATGTTTTTGCCGGAGCCCTTGGTGGAATGAGGGGATTAGGTTTCAGAATAAGTCCAAGTTCCCAAAAAATCAGCTTTAGTCTGAACGAAGAGCCACTTTCTCTTCAGAATATAAATTGGTCTTCCACTCAGTGGATGAGGATTCACTTGGAGGCATCTACTAACCCATCATCTAAAAAAACCTCTTTTCGTTACAGAATTACTGATGAACTAGAGCTTACTTCTTCCTGCGAGGGTAGTTTTGCCTTGGAGAAATTACTATCCAGCGGAAGGTGCGTATTATGGGGATTTTCTTATTCTGGCAAAGAAATGTATTGGGATGATTTACTCATTCGATTCAGGAATTAATTTATTAAGTTGTCCGAATGTTTTAACCAAAAGATTCTCTTGCCATAAGCTTTATCTTTGAAAAGCATCTGAAAGTTTTACAACGCCCATGCATGCCCTTTGCAAAACGCTTTTTTTTACCACGGGAACCGTTGGTCTTTTGATCTTAGTCTTTCTGTGGTCCGCACTAAAGTACGGATTATTCAAATTAAATCACCTGATAGAAGCGATACTGAACTACCAATTCGCAGGCTTTTATTTAACTGAATTTCTCTTGTTTTCCGGCGATGCGGATCCTGGGTTAAAAATTCATACCATCAAATTAGTCGTAACTGCAGGGGTCGGAATCGGATCCGTTTTCCTTGTTATTCTGAGTTATTTACCAAGACTCTCATGGCAGTTAAAGTCTCTCAGTTGCGGAGTTTCCATCCTTCTCTTCTCTTTCCTTACTCTATTTTGGCTCACCTTGTTTAATGGTCATGAAATCATCTTAAATAGAGAAAAAAATACGATATTTGGATTTACTTTAGTTACATACCTGATCGGGATTTTCTCAATGTGGTATGCCATGAAAAAAACACCTGTGAAAACCTTGCAAAAATCTTCAAATGAGCCAATTTCTCGACCACTAACTGTTCAGTCTGGTGCGGAAAAGACTGCAGAATCAGTGGATCAAAAAGAGGATGCGTCCACAGATATAACTTCAGCAAAGGAAGATACACCCAAGGAAGTAACAAAAAAAGAAGAAGCAATTCCACCTGAAGCCTCCAATGAAGTTGATTCTTCCGCTGAGGGTGATGCCGATGGAAATACCCCAGAATCACTGGATGAGGAAAGCGGAGTTTTGGAAGAAGAGACCGCATCCGAGTCTAGTGAAGCAGTGGAACAAAGTGAGGCGGAACCATCCATCATTGATGAAGAGGAGGCTCAACCTACTCTTGTAGATGAAGATCCTGTACCTACATCAGACGCGTTGGATGAAAGCGAAAAAGTCGAAGATGTGCAGAGCATCGCAGAACTGACAGAGAAGAACTCTGCGTAGGTGGTTATGATCCAGAAAGTTGTAAACTACATCCTCACTTTTGCGATATTTGGCCTCTCTCTCTATCTGATAGAAGGGGCGTGTTTCAGGCTGGTTGAGCCCTACGCTCAATGGAGACTTCAGTTTGCATGGGGAGAACCCAGTTATGCGAAGTTGAATCCTATTTTTAAAACGATCCCTACGGATCATTCTTTCGCACCTCCTGACGCCTCCAGCTTTTATGGGGGAATGCAAAAACCTTTAGATTTAGAATTCGAGTATGCCCAAAAAATAACAAGCTTTAACCGACCTTCTCGGGACAGGTATTACAACTATCTGATGCAGGAAGTTAATCCTCTGAGAAATTTTGAGATGACCGATTTAGGCATTGTCAAAGGGGTGCTTGTCCCAGGAATGAGAAGACCGGCAAATTCGATAGATGTTGATTTTGGTCTGGCTCGTAGAGAGGGCCTCCCTGTCCCCTTTTCAAATGCCCTTTTCTTATATGTAATTCCGCAAGGCCCTCGTAGTGCATATGAGTCTGCGTTTGTCCGGCTAGAAGGACCGTTTTCTTTCTTGCTTAACCATGGTATTTCCTGCGTTTTACTCGATCCCAAATCGCCCGACGAACTCTTGACTCAGTTCAAATACCTGAAGTCTCAACATCCAAATTTCGCGGAAAACATATTTGTTTATGCAGAGGGCGAAGCCGTCTCTGTTACCTGTGAGGCAATTCAAGAAGAAAGCCAATTGATTACTTCCTTAATGGTTAAAAATCCCGCAAAACCAATTTCCTCTAAAATACGCTCTTCGGTTGCTTGGTTTATTGGTCTATTAAGTGATGGTAAGACGAATCAAGAGGTACAGAACTCGTTATTGGAAATTGTCCGGGCAAACCGTAACCATCCCAATATATACAAATCTAGACTATCAGGACTTCTTTTTCAGGAGAGCAAAGTAGAAAAATTTCTTTCTTCCGATCTGCTGTGTTTTTTACTTACCTGTTTAAATATCTCTGAGGAGATTAAAGACCTAACCCTTGAAGGAGCACCTGATAAAGAATGGTTAGACTTGAATTCTTCAGAGAGGGCGGATCTATTAAGCTTTTCCCAGGTGGATGAGTCTGAGCTGGAAACCGCCTTGCAAGACAATGCAATATCACAAGATGAACCGACTTTTGATTGCGATGTCATTCGGGAATACCGTCTTCTAAATGCAGATGATTCTCAGATTGCTAATTTAAGTAATCGTGAATTGGTTTTAACATTAGGTTTATCTTTTGAGAATCTGGGAGATGAAGTGCTTGAGCAAATCGCTGAGAAAGACCCCTTGTTTTACCGGTTTTATCTCTCCCTTAAAGAAATCCACAGCACCGATAAATGAATTTATTCTGAGCCTTTGTTCTTAAAATCATTTAATTTAAAGGAAAGCTTCTGCGGGAAATTTTAACAATTTTCATATTTAGCGGTTCCAAAATTCTGCAAAAGATGCAATTTTCTACCCTTTTAATACTAAAAAGCGTTCCTATGAAATTATCTATCCCAATTTTAATCTTAAGTTTAATTCAGCTTTTTATTTTCGGGGCTTACGCAGCTGAGAAAAAAGTTGTTTTTGTAGCCGGACCTAAGAGTCATGGTTTTTTTGCTCATGAGCATGCAGCAGGTTGCATGTTACTCGCAGATCATTTGGAAGCTGCAAACTTAGGAATTAAAACAGTGGTTGTAACGGATGGAGGCTATCCGAAAGACCCATCTGTTTTTGATGATGCGGCTGCTGTGGTTGTTGCCTGTGATGGAGGAGTTCGTCACTTACTTAATCAAAATTTAAAGGAATTTGATGCGGTGATGCGCCGAGGAGTAGGCCTTGCTTGTATCCACTACGGAGTCGAAACAACCAAAGGTCCTGCTGGTGATCATTTCCTCAAGTGGATTGGGGGTTATTTTGAGCCGTACTGGTCTGTGAATCCAGTATGGAATGCCCAATTCAAACTTTTGCCACAGCACCCAATTTCCCAAGGCGTTCAACCCTTTGAAATGCAAGATGAGTGGTATTATCACATGAGATTTCGCGAGGCGACTTCTGCCATTGGAACCATCACTCCTGTACTGTCCGCCCTTCCTCCAGAAAATACCATGAAGCGACTTAAACCAGGAGTCGAAAGCCATCCGCATCATGGGAACCCCAATGTTGCTGAAGCTGTACTTAAGCGAAAAGAAGCTCAGCATGTGGCATGGGCCTATCAACGCGGTGCTGATTATAACTACGGTAGGGGGTTTGGGTTTACGGGTGCACATTTTCATGAGAACTGGGCCTCTTTGGATGCACGCAGATTGGTACTCAACGCAATAGCATGGATTGCTAAAGTAGATGTTCCTGATGGAGGAATGCCAAGTCGTGAAGTAACCTTAGATGATCTCTTAAAAAATCAAGATTTCCCCAAACCCGAAATTTGGAAAAATGAACAACAAGTGCTGAATAAAATTTCTCAGTTTCGAAAAAAATAGATTGAAAAGTTCGTTAACCTTCTTGCTAAGGTATGAATAGAAAAATTCTTTGCGTAGATGATGAGGAAGCGATTCTTCGTGGCTTCAAATTAAATTTGCGTAATCAATTTGATCTCCATTTTGCCTCCGATGGTAAAGAGGGTCTGGAGCTATTTAAACGGGAAGGGGGGTTTGCGGTGGTTCTCTCCGACATGCGGATGCCCAACATGAGTGGCTCGGAGATGCTTCAGGAGATTAAAAAAATCGATCCAGAAGTAGTAACCGTTCTGCTTACAGGGCACACTGATTTTGAATCAGCCATGTCTGCGGTGAATGACGGGAGTGTTTTTCGAATGCTCTCCAAACCTTGCCCGCCAGAAATCTTAAATAAAACCCTCAAGGATGCTGTTGAACAAAACAATTTGGTAGTGAGTAAGCGTTTGCTTTTGGATCAAACTTTGAGAGGTGCGGTAGATGCATTGGCTCAATCGCTCTCCATCTCACAGCCTCTTTTTTTTGGGCGAGCTCAGAGGGTCAGGAGACTGGCAAATGAGTTGGCGAAACTTATTGAATTGAAAGATTCCTGGCGGGTTGGCATTGCCGCCGTTTTTTCACAACTCGCTTATCTATCTATTCCTCAGCAATTTGTTGATATCGTTTACCATAAAAAAGAACTCAACCAAGAGCTTAAGAAACTTGTCCTCGAATTACCCAACGAGACTCAAAAGGTTTTAGATTTAATTCCCGGGTTAGAAGATATTCAAGCGATTCTTCAAAGGATCGATATACAACCTAAATTTGAAGTAGAAGACGGAAGCGGGATTCGTACCATTGCCTCTATTCTAAAACTTTGTTTGGATTATGACTTTTACAAGGAACAAGGGCATGCTGATTCAAAGATTCTTGAAACATTCTGCTCAAGAGTAGATAGCTATGACCAAACAATGGTGGCCGCCTTATCCGACTCCTTAAATGCAGAGTCAGAAAATTTTTCCACCCATGAAATAAGTACCCTAGATCTTGCGGAAGGGATGAGGTTAGAAGAAGACCTGATGCTGGAGGAGTCTATGTTGATTGCTTCGGCTGGGGCAGATGTCGACCGTGCCCTCCTAAAAATCATCAAGAACTACATTTCCTGCTATCAGGATTTTCCTTTTCCCGAGAAAATCAAGGTTAGGAATCCTATTGCTTAAGATTCAAAATCATAATCGAATAGGTCTTCGATTATGAAAGTCAGGTCTTACATCGGGTTATTATCTTCGGGTAGTTTAGGCGGTGCCCTGGTGGTAGGTTTGTTTGGATGGTGGATGCTTTCGGGAATGAACCAGTCCAATCGTGAACTTGAAATAGAAAGCAGAAATTCGGGATCATCCTCGAGTGAATATTTGGACATCCAGTCTTTTTTATCTGCAACGCGGAGTAGCTTTGAAGCCTTTGAAATATACCCACAAAACTTTTCGGGAATCTATGGAGTGGTTCGGGATCGCTTAGTGCAAAGTAAGGAGGGCTTAAACTTAATCTCTGATAAATATTCCCAAAATTATTCGGAAGAGTACTTACGCCCAATGGCTGCGGGGATTAAGGAATTGGAAGATGCAATCTTAAGGATGGAAAAAGCATCCCTTTTAGATAACAACAATCGGTTACCTGAATTACAGGTAGGTCGGAATGCATTTCAGGACAGCAGGGAAACCCTTTCACAACTGCTCAATACCCTCGAATCTGCAGCAGAAACAAGAAAATGGCAGTCCCAGCAATCTCTTGATCAAAAGTTAGCGGACCTTCGAAATGAAGAGTCGGTAAATACGGTCTTATTCTTCCTTGCCAGTGGAATGTACCTTACCTTAGTAGGAGCATTAGCGGTGGTGACTTATAAAAGTTTTGCAAGTCCAATTCGGAAACTAGAGGCAGCCGCGAAAAACTCGATTGATCATAATAAGCCTTTTACCTTGAGAGAGTCTGGTCCTTATGAGGTTAGATCAGTCACTAAGCGATTGCGTGGTCTTATTAATAGTTTGGAGTCTAGGGTAAAACAAAGAACGACTGCTCTTCAAAAAAGTAATGAAAAGTTACAATTGGAAATGCAACAAAGGAAGGAACTGGAGACACAACTTGTACATGCTCAGAAAATGGAAGCAGTGGGGCAGTTGGCTTCAGGGATTGCTCATGAGATTAATTCGCCCTCCCAGTTTGCTAATGATAATATTTTATTCCTTAAAGACGCGACGGATGGGTTTATCAAAAAATTAAATCAGGCTCCCGACGCTCCCAATGACGGCGACCTTGAGTTTTTCAAAGAAAATGCTCCGGAAGCAGTGGAGCAGGCTGCTGAGGGGATTTCCAGAATCACAACCATTGTGAAATCGATGAAAAACTTTGCTTATCGAGATGCTGAGTCTGCCAAAAGAAATAATGATCTAAACCAAGCTATCCGATCCACTGTAGTGGTAGCTACCAATGAGTGGAAGTACCATGCAGAAATGGACCTTCGACTACAGGAAGACTTACCGCTTATTCCATGTAATATTGGAGAAATTAATCAAGTGGTCTTAAACCTTATTGTAAACGGAGCCCATGCGATTCGGGACCGCTTGGCGGATGGACAAAAAGGAAATATCGTCGTTTCAACACGTCATTATCCAGATGCTGGATGTGTGATCATCGCTATCGCTGACAATGGAGGAGGCATTCCTCAAAAAGTACAGGCTCGCATTTTTGAACCATTTTTTACGACCAAAGAAGTGGGTGTTGGAACGGGACAGGGTCTTGCGATCGCTCACAACGTAATCGTTAAATCCCATAATGGGCAAATTTGGTTTGATAGCAAAGAAGGGATCGGGACCACCTTCTACATCAAGTTACCCATGGAACAGCAAAATATGGAGTAGAGGCCTTCGATTTGAGAATTCTTTGTCTTATCAAAAACCTCAGTTTTTTAATTTTGCTCTTTGCACTTGGCTGCAGTGAGTCCATGGATTCTCAAGCTGAAGATGATGATCATGGTGTAATTTTTTTTCAAATGAAAGGCGATGACCGTATCGATGGTGAAGCTTTAAGTAAAATTGCATCGAAAGAAAATCTTACCCTTATTCAATCAGGGAAGTTTATGATGGGAAGTCCTGATGATGAAGAAGGCCGTGAGCCAGATGAAGTAACAAACAGAGTCCAGATCACTCAACCTTTCTGGATAAAAAAATTTGAAGTGACTCGTGCGGAGTGGAATGAGTGCTTACCAGAGAGTTTACAAGTTGGGCCTTTAATTTATCATTTGAAGAGTAAAATTACTGAAGCTCTTTGCGGCTCATCTGGTTATAAGGACGGGTACTTCTCCATAAACCCAAATGTTTACGATGATGTTACCGAGATAGAATTAATCGAGGCAGTTTCTACCCAAGGCTTTTGGACAACCGCAAAAAGTCCGAGAAGCTATAAGGTAAATATTAAAAAGTTTCCAGAAGTGGAAGCTTTGCACCAATTTCTTGAGTTCCAAAAAATCAAAGCAGTTGGGCGGCTTGATCAGCTGCTTCCTTTAACCCATGTTTCCTATTCTCAAGCCGTTGCTTTTTGTTGGGAAAAAACCCAAAGAGCACGGTTGGAAAAAAGGTTACCCAGTCCATTTGTGTATCGTTTGCCCACAGAAGCTGAATGGGAATACGCCTGTCGTGCCGGTACTACTGGAGTGTGTGGAATTGGTGAAGGAAACTTTTTATCAGGCGAGAATGCCAATATCGATGGATCTATGAGTGGCTATGTGATCGACCAAAGATCTACCTCCAAATTTAGCACGGGTTCTTCCTTTATTCCAACTTGGCGAAAAGCTCTTTTACCTGTAAGGGGAAATGCTCAACCTTATCCGGCTAATGCATGGGGCGTTTATGACATGCATGGGAGTGTAATGGAGTGGTGCTATGATTTTTACGGAGCCTACCCAGATGGGAATCTTTCAAGGGTGAATCCGATGGGTCCAATCCGGGGTACTAGCCGGGTAGTAAGGGGTGGGAGTTTTATCCGAACCGCCCATCAAGCCAGATCCGCAAAAAGATTCAAATATGAAGCCTCTTACCGAGGCTCAGAAGTCGGTTTCCGTTATGTTCTTGGACTTCCGCTGCGGTAGCAACTAGCGAAGACCCTTCAACCAAGTATTCAGAACCGGAGCAATGATAGGATAGGGCAGGGTGTAATTGGTTACCCGGTCCACTCGGGCAATATTGATTCCGATGCATCTACCTTGCAGGTTGAAAAGTCCACCTCCCATCATTTCCTTCTCCAAGGGTAAATCATTTTGAATAACAAAGGGAAAATGATCCCTTCTTTTCGAAACAGGACCGCTCATCATTAAGTTACGATTAAATAAATCAAATCCTACGGAACGATGGCCAAGAGTAATACGGATGTCCATCTCCTTGCCTTTTCGGTTTATCCGCAAAGTAAGCAAGTCTCCTGGGTCCTTCTCCTGCATAAGTTGATTGATTTGGCCGGTCGACTTAATTTTTCTTCCATCTACTTTTAATATGCGGTCTTTAATTTTTAAACCTGCACGATCTCCAGAGGAATGAGGAAGAACTTCAGTGATAGGTATACCGGTCGTGGATATGTTGAGATCTTCCAGTAAAACTCCCATGACTCCACCTTCCCGCAAGATGACTCGAGGGTTGGCGGAAATTACGCCCAGTTTGATCTTATCTAGATCGGCTCCAGCAGATGCCGACCACATCCCTAATTCAGTACTTTGGTTTAGGTCTGCCCACTGAACAGTTTCCCAACTTTTAGGAGGCCCCATAACCTGCCAGAGGGCAAGGTCTGTCCTTTCATCCCTTTTCCTGATTCTTATGGGAAAAGATTGATCTTCTAATGTTCTTATGGTTCGGGCCCCTACACTTGAACTGGCTTTGGATAAAATATATCCAGCGGAATCCACAATAATTCCTTGAGCAATGAGTTTATCGTTACGAAAAACTCCAACACTTGTTTGAAGGATCTCCTCTTTGTTTTCCCCCAATATTTTTGTAATTGAATCCCCATTTAACCTCAGATTAGACGGTAGGGAGTCATGGTTTTCCCGGGACTCGCCTACAAGAAAAAAGGCAAAACCAAACAAGAGAAAGGAAGCGGTTATTTGAGCTTTCACTCCAAAGAGTTCCTCTCACTCAGTTCAAGGCGAACTGAGACCTCTCTACTTTGCCGTGAATAATCCAGCACTACTTTCGATCCAGGATTTTGACTGCTCACTAAAATGGTGAGTTTTTCACGGGTATCCAAAAGGTTTCCATCCAGGTGAGTCAAAAGATCCCCAGAAAGAAGACCTGCTTTTTCAGCAGGAGTCCCGGGGACTACCTCCAAGACTAATAAACCATCCGATGATTCTTCGCAATATACTCCTAAAAAACCACCGCTTTGCATCGATTGAAAGGTATGCAGTTCTTCGTTTACAAAATAATCCCAGTTTGAATGAAAGGACTCAATCGTAGTATGAAAATTAGCCTCAGGGTCTTGAGATATTCTGCTGTGGATGCCGATGACTTCACCATCCATTGAAAATAAAGGCCCACCGGAGTCTCCACCAAGAAGGCGGCAATCCGTTTGCATGGTTTCTTCTTTTTTACGGATAACTCGCCCAACTCGTAAGACGAGCCCCCTTTCTTGATCAAAGCCATTGGGGTGCCCTAATGCAAAACACCAGTCCCCAACTTCTGATTTAGAGGATTTAGCAATCGGAACATAAAACTCAGGCACAGCATTGATTAATTTGAGCATGCCTGCATCTGAAATTTCAGATCCACCCAGGCTGACTGCCTGAGCTTCGGAACCATCCTCGAAGATGACTTTCATTTCCCGACCGCTTTGACCGATCACATGTGCTGCAGTTAAAATTAAACCTTCAGGCGAAACCACAACACCGCTTCCAGCACCATCCTCAGCCTCCACTGATACCACAGATTTCTTTACTTTTAAAAAGCTGTTTTGAATGCGTGACTGAATGGTTTCCAAATCACTTATTGAGTTCAGCGGAGCTGAATTCCATGGAAGAATCTCAGCTTTTGCCGGCTTGGTTGCAAAGGACGGCAGGAAGGATAGCAGTAGCAGCCATATAAAACTACAGAGATGTACCCGCATTCGTTTATTTGGTTTTACTGAGATAATTAAGAAATCTTTGGCAGGTTTTAAGTAATGGAGATTTTTTCCGCATATAGATTACACTCTTGGGCAAGGTATCGAGCGGTGTCTGTTCAAATTTAAGGTAAAAATCACTAATCCATTCTGGTGGATTAGCCTCAGCTGGCAAACTCACCAAATCTGGCAAATAATCTTTATTGTTTGCCTGAGAAAGAAGCCGAATGCTTGTTTCTAAATCATTTTTTTCCAAAAAAGAAAGATCCAATTCTAAACCTTCCCGTTTAGCAAAATCTTGAGCAACTCGATTCATCCAAGGTTGACTCTCCTGAATTGCATAGATTTTCAATCGGGGTGATTGTTCCCAATGATCCTTATCCACTCCTGTCCACCCATCGAGACCAAACTCAACTTGCCCCTTTGTTGGAGCTTGTAAATACCTTATGAAGGAGTACCCCAAGGCATTTTCATCACTAGATTTTTTAACGAAAGCAATGAGCTCGGTAGACTGATTGCTTTCATCAATCTTGCTGGACGCTCCGAGCTTTTCTTTACGATAAGCAATAACACCCCGGCTCGACCAATCCTCCACGCTTAATAATTCATGAATATCTTTTGAATTAGGTGAGATGATTACATCCCAATTAGAGATTAGAGGAAGTTTACTGGATTCGATTGACTGAAGAATCTGGCTTTGACTTTGATATTGGACCGTTAAGATGCAGCGAGCTTCTTTTTGGTAGATTTTTCGAACCCTTTCGAGCGGAAGCTCGGCTGGATTCCATGCTAAAATTTGCAGGTTTGGTAATTTTGGTGTTTGAGCCATTTTTTCCCAAACCGCAAGCATGCTCACAAGTACAAAAATCGAGAGTAGGGAAAGGGTTATGCCGGTGTATTTCGGAGGGCGGAAAAAAGGAGTATTTTTTCCAGTATCAAACGATTGGTGCCTCATTTTAATTTTATAAAAATTAGAGGCGTCCCGGGACAAATAAAATCAGTTCTTCTGGCTAAAGAATTTTGTGAGGATTTTACCCATAGACCGATGATGAAGCATATTTCTAGCCTTTGTTATTTGTATCCACTTTCGGTTTCTACAATCGGCTTCTGGCCAGTCTTGATATTCTTTAGTTACTTCCATGGGGAAAAAATAAATACAAGTACGGCCAATCGAGCATAAAATCGGGTTGGGTTGTAAGATTCCATCGATCCCAGCTTCCTCATAAGCCTCTAGTAATGCCGTTCTTTGCGGGCCAATATTTTTGATTAGATTACCCTTTGGTAAGCTCCAATTCTTTCGTCTTGTGGATATAATTAATACCTCAATTTTCCCGGAAGCAAGCAACCTGTAAGGAATAACTCCCCACTTAGAATTTGATTTTACTTTTTTGAAATCCACCACAGTTTCAGATCGTTTTACATTCATGGAAGAGTCGAATTCTTTTGTAAAGTTTGAAAACGAAATCGAATTACTTAATGCATCCAACTTGCCCCCGTACATCGGATCACCTAATGATGATGTATCCATGCCCATAGTAAGCGTAACAGACTTAAAGAAATCTTACCTTTCTCCAAATGGTAGACAAGAACTCATTCTGGATGTCCCAACTTTTGAGCTACAAGAAAAAAAACAAGTTGCGATGAGAGGGTCTAGTGGTAGCGGGAAAACGACCTTCTTGCACTTAATAGCTGGGATCATCCGCCCAGAAGAAGGAAAGATTGTTGTCGATGGTCAGACGATCTCATCTCTCCAAGAGCATCAAAGAGATTTACTTCGGGCAGGTAAGATTGGATATATTTTCCAATCCTTCAATTTACTCAAAGGATTTAGCTGTTTGGAGAATGTAAGAATGGCCATGGAAATCAATGGAGTTATGGATCATGGAAGGGCACTTGAACTCCTA
>JAQCIX010000037.1 GCA_027593365.1 Verrucomicrobiota bacterium | reverse complement strand
CGCATCGAGTGAAAGCTCTGTGAGTGAATCTAATTGGCTTTTAAGCCCGAGCCTTGGCAAAGGATGAATACGAACATTGGATGAGTTTTGTAAAGTGATCGCACTAATTGCAGAATGAGGAATACAATTATGATCAAGGATTGTTTTTTGGTCCGCTCCTAGTCCGGCACCTCCCGATGAATCTGTTCCCCCAATTATCGCAATGTTAATTGCCATGAATTATCCAATTGTGATCGAATCAGGAAATGTTCCCATCCAACCATCCATGCCGTTCGATAAGTTGAAAAGGTTCGAGTGCCCAAAGTTTTGTAAAGTTTCGCAAGCTGTCCTGCTTCGAATGCCTGCCTTGCAGTATACGACGAGGTTTTTTTTGGGGTCTAGCTCAATCCCCTCGATTCCGTTTTGAAGAAGGGGTAGATTCCCCAATGGGACATGCAAAGATGGCTGAATACTTACCAGTTCTCGTTCCCAGCTTTCTCGAACATCCAAGATTTGAAGGTTGCTGTCTGCTAACATCATTTCTTGAAGTTGAATTTCGGAAATTTCTTGTATAACCGCATGATAGTCGATCAAGGAGGATCCACAATGGGTCATCGGTTCAGGTAATGAATCGATGAGCTTATTTTGAGGGTCAACGCTCAGCTCAATAACCTGAGTACTCTGATTCAGAGCATTGTATAACAAAACTTTCCCTGATAGAGGCGTACCTAAACCGGTTAACACTTTAATCGCTTCCATCGCCTGCATCGATCCAATGATACCGGGTAAGACTCCAAGCACACCCGCTTCTGCACAGGATGGAATGCTGGTAGGATCTGGTTGCTCTGGGAATAGGCAACGGTATGTGGGGCCAGATTGATAGTTGAAGACACTCACCATCCCTTCAAACCTATTTATGGATCCATGAATCAAGGGCTTGTTAAATAGCACGCATGCATCGTTAATTAGGTATCTGGAAGAAAAGTTATCTGTGCCGTCCACAACAAGGTCGTAATCATTTAAAAGAGACTCACAGTTTTCTTTCGTAAGCCTTACAGTATGGGGTTCGATCTTAATGAATGGATTGATGCCGGATAGCTTGGATGCAGCTATCTTAGATTTATGTTTTCCCTTATCTGCATGACTGAATAGAATTTGCCTTTGTAAGTTTGAGATTTCGACCTTGTCGTCGTCTACAATCCCGATTCTGCCAACGCCAGCACCAACTAAATACTGAAGTGCTGGGCAACCAAGCCCTCCTGCCCCAACCACCAGGACAGACGACTCTTTGAGCTTTTGCTGGTTTTGCTCCCCAAACCCATCGAGAGATAGATGTCTTTGATATTGCTCAATTTCGCCAGGTTTCATCATGATGAGAATTACCAGGATATAACATGTCTAGCATGGAGATAGCTCCGAGGATGGGAGTTTCTTGGTTTTGGGCTGGTCGTATGATTTGTCCCAGTCCTTCCAAACTGGGTCAAATCCCTTACCCTTTAGCATGGTGCTAATTTCTATGGCAGATCGTTCGTCAGAAACGGAAAATTGTTCAAGTGATTCTTCAGGTTCTGCGTAGCCACCTGGATTGGTTTTTGAACCGGCACTCATATGGGTGACTCCTAAAGGTAAAATATTTTCCCTAAACTGTTGGCTTTCTCTGGTTGAAAGAGTGATTTCCAGTTCATGATTAAAAATTCGAAATGCGCAAATGAGTTGGACGAGATCTCGGTCCTGCAGATCCACGGAAACGATATTTTCTCCTTCATAAGGACGCATTCTTGGGAAAGACATGGAATAACTCGTTCTCCAGTATTTTTTTTCCAAGTAATCCAAATGGATCCCTGCAAAAAGGGCATCGGTTCTCCAATCTTCGGTTAGTCCAAAAAGGCAGCCTAGCCCAATTTTATTAACACCAACCTGTCCTAATCGATCCGCAGTGTTAAGGCGCCAATCAAAATTGCTTTTTTTGCCTTTGAGGTGGTGCCTGGCATAGCTTTCTCGGCAGTACGTTTCCTGATATACCATGACGGCATGCATCCCGTGCTCAATTAATCTGGCATAAGCGGTTTCCTCCAGTGGCTGTACCTCAATGGATAAATTAGAAAAATGAGGTCTGAGGAGATCAAGTGCATGAGTAAGATAATCTAACCCTACTTTTCTAGTGGATTCACCAGTAACCAACAAAATATGATCAAATCCGTTCTTTTTCAGTATACCTGTCTCCCTTAGAATCTCCGCATCGGTAAGGGTTTTTCGAGGAATCTGATTGTTCATGCTAAAACCGCAGTAATCGCATATGTTATTACACTCATTGGAGAGGTACATGGGAGCAAATAAGCGAACGGTCTGTCCAAATCTCTTTCGGGTGATACGGTAGCTTAATTGAGCTATTTCCTCCAAGTAATGTTCTGCAGCAACTGGGGAAAGCAGTGAAATTAAGTCCTTGATTCCACCTTTCCCATATCGACTGATCGCAATTTCAACATCACTTCGGTTGACCTGATTAAATTCAGCGGATATTTCAGACCAAGAAAATTTCCTAAGTTCATCTGAGAAATACAGGGTATTTTGCATCTCAGTATATTGGATTACCCAAGGAAAGCCGTTAGGGGGGAGGTTGGGCGGGCAGAGCGATTTGTGTCCCCTAGCCCAGATAAGTAAGCTAACCTACCCGCCTCTACTGCTTTACGAAAGGCTGTTCCCATGGTTGGGGGATCTTTAGCCACGGCAAGTGCGGTGTTAACAAGGACTGCAGACGCTCCGAGTTCTAAGGCTTCAGATGCGTGGGATGGAGCTCCAATTCCTGCATCTACGATGACCGGTAAGTTTGATTGCTCGATGATGATTTTAAGAAACTCACGGCTCTTTAAACCATGATTTGTACCAATCGGCGAACCAAGGGGCATAACAGCAGCAGCACCCGCATCTTCTAACCTTTTACACAGAACCGGGTCTGCATGGCAGTAAGGTAAGACCACAAAGCCTAGTTTGGCTAATTCTTCTGTCGCTAGAAGGGTTTCAACCGGATCAGGCATGAGATATTTAGGGTCTGGGTGAATTTCTAATTTCAACCAATTTGTGTCTAGGGCTTCTCTGGCCATTTGGGCCACAAAAATTGCTTCCTTTGCATCTCGGACGCCGGAAGTGTTTGGAAGAATTTTGACACGATCTTGAGGAATGAAATCAATGATTGAATCAGCAGAACCATTCGGGCTTGCTCGTTTCATGGCAACAGTGACTAGCTCAGTTGCTGAGTTTTCGATTGTCCTTTGCAGGCTTTCACCCGAGGAAAACTTACCTGTCCCTACAAATAAACGGGAATGGAAAGACTCTCCGCCAATATTCAAGATATCGTTTTTCATAGTTAGAAAGAATGGAATGCTGTCTCGAAAGTCCTACTTTGTTCGATGATCTCAGAGAGATGATTCTGGTCGCCTACATTCAACAAATCAGAGCAAAGGCAGATTCCCTGTACCCCGATAAGATCGATCAGGCCAAAATCATTACGGGTTAAACCGCCAATTAGAAAAACAGGAATGGGGTACAAGAGTGCCGAGATTTCTCTGAATTCTTCCTTAGATAAGCACGGTTTAAGTTCTTGCTTGGTAACTGAATTTCGAAAAGGACCCAGTCCCACATAGTCTGGTTTCTCTTTTGCGGCCATTTCAGCTTCTTCGATTGAATGAACCGTTTTACCAATGATCTTACCTTGAGGCAGGTAATCGCGTACCAATTCGACTGGAGCATCTGAAATGCCAAGATGAACCCCATCTGCATCAACATCTTTAGCTAGTTTGTAATGGTCGTTGATGATGAGTTTACAACCTTTTTGCTTTGCTAGAATCACCGCTGATTTAGATTCATCGATGAGTAGAGTTTCGGGCAATGATTTAGAACGTACTTGTATAAATTTTGCCCCTGCCTGAACTAATTTTTCGACCTGTTTGGAATGCGAAAATTCTGGGTCATCCCGGGTCAGGCAAAGCAACGAGTCTTTGATTCGAAGATCAGGTCTCATCCTTGGCCAAAAGTCGTTGGATAAATCCTTTTTCTTTTTCTTTTTTTGCCCAGACACTTCTTTCTATAAATTGGTATCTCTCGAAGGCAGCAACTGGGTCTTTTTTCCCCCAAATAGATCCAAGTAAAGTCACCCCATCAAAACCCAGATTAAAAAGTTCTGGGACTTTTCTTCTTCTAACGCCCCCCAATGCGTAAACAAGGGGTTTTTTAGATTTTCCTTTTTTAAAGTTGTAGAGCACTCCACCTAATTCAGGAAGGGAGACTTTGGGGACATAACCTTTTTTCGAAATCGATTCGTAAACAGGACCAAAAAAGCAATAATCGAGACCTCCGCCTATATTTTTAAGTTCATCGAGCTTATGCAGGGATCGACTTTGAGTACCGTTGACATCTTTAGGTTCCTCTCCCGAAAAATAATGATAACCCCCTAGGGAGAATTCTTTTAGTAAATCAAAATATCGGTGAAGAACAATTCGATTGTGGTAAGCTTCGGGGATTTTCGACAAGATAGCAGAGACTTCACTGGCATTGCTGTCAGGCTTTCTTAAGTGGAGTCTTTGAAGGCCAACTTCAAAAAGATCGGTCAAGACGGAGGTTTCACCATCCCGAATCGATGCTCCTGAAATCAGGATAGCCAGTGGGAGTTCACTCATCCGCCTTGGGTTGCCTGTATGAGGAGAATTTTGTCCCCGCATTCAAGAATGGTGTCTTCAAGACTACTTTTGGGGACAACAGAATCGTTGACTGCAAAGGCCCAGCCTTTGGTTTCCAGCAAATTAAGCTCTCTGAGTAGTGTTGCAAGACTTGTGCCCTCAGGGAGTTCCCTTGGGGAATCATTGATCAAGACTTTCATTCTGCAGATGATGAACCGCTGTATATCTCTGCACCTGCGTCAAGAAACTCTTTTGCTTTTTCAGCCATTCCCTTCTCAATAGCATCATTTTCGTCATTGAAACCATGTTCATCCGCGTAGCGACGAACATCTTCAGTGATTTTCATTGAGCAAAAATGCGGGCCACACATCGAGCAAAAATGAGCCGTCTTGGCGTTATCCTGAGGTAATGTTTGATCGTGGAAGGATTTAGCTTTTTCAGGGTCCAAGGACAAATTAAACTGATCTTCCCAACGGAACTCAAATCGGGCTTTCGAGAGCGCATTATCTCGATATTGTGCCCCCGGATGACCTTTGGCTAAGTCAGCTGCATGGGCCGCGAGTTTGTAGGTAATAACTCCCTCTCGGACATCTTCTCTGTCTGGTAAGCCCAGGTGTTCTTTGGGTGTAACATAGCAAAGCATGGCACATCCGTACCATCCAATCATTGCTGCACCAATTCCACTGGTAATATGATCGTAACCAGGAGCCACATCAGTCGTTAAAGGTCCCAATGTGTAAAAGGGTGCTTCATGGCACCACTCGATTTGTTTTTCCATGTTTTCTTTAATCATGTGCATAGGTACATGACCTGGGCCTTCGTTCATGACCTGTACGCCTTTATTCCATGCACGAGTAGTGAGCTCCCCCTGCGTTTTGAGTTCGGCAAATTGAGCCTCATCATTGGCATCCGCGATAGATCCAGGTCTTAGTCCATCTCCAATGGAAAAAGATACATCGTAAGCCGCCATGATATCGCAAATTTCATCCCATTTTTCATAAAGAAAATTCTCTCTGTGGTGGGCGAGGCACCATTTTGCCATGATAGAACCACCACGACTCACAATTCCGGTCATCCGGTTACGGGTCATTGGCACATAGCGAAGTAAAACACCTGCATGAATCGTGAAATAATCAACTCCCTGTTCAGCTTGTTCGATCAGTGTATCCCTAAAAATTTCCCAATTTAATTCTTCGGGCTTACCTCCCACTTTTTCCAAAGCTTGGTAAATAGGAACGGTTCCCACCGGTACTGGGCAGTTTCTGAGAATCCATTCACGGGTACGGTGAATATTCTTCCCCGTAGATAAATCCATGAGTGTGTCTGTTCCCCATTTTGTAGCCCACCTCATTTTTTCAACCTCTTCTTCGATCGATGAAGCGACAGCAGAGTTCCCAATATTGGCATTAATTTTTACCAAAAAATTCCGACCAATAATCATTGGCTCGAGTTCGGGGTGGTTAATGTTAGCAGGAATGATCGCACGGCCTCTAGCAACTTCGTCTCGAACAAACTCAGGAGTAATTTCATCAGGAAGGGATGCCCCAAAAGATTGACCATTATGTTGATGATTTAATGAGTTGGATTCTGCATCCGGTGAAGTTTGAAGTTTTTCGCGAAGGGTTTGTAACTTCATGTTTTCACGTATCGCGACAAATTCCATTTCAGGGGTTATGATGCCTTGTCTCGCGTAGTGTAATTGGGTCACAGGTTTGTCATTTAATCCGCGAAGAACCTCTATTTCAGATCGGTCGAAATCTGGAAGTTCCTGAGACCTTTCCCTGGTTCTTTGGTCATGCTTGTCCGACAAAAAACCATTATCTAAAGGTTTCACATCCCGCCCTTCAATCACTTCGACATCCTTTCGAGAGGTGATCCAATGCTGCCTAAGTTTGGGAAGTCCTTTTTCCACATTTCCATGAAATTTTGCGTCACCCCAAGGTCCCGATGTGTCATAGACACGAACCGGTTCGTTGTCTTCCGTTGAGCCATCAGGAAGTTTTGTTTCGGATAAAGATATTTCTCTCATAGGGACTGAAATATCGTGAACTGCTCCTTTCAAGTATACCCGTTTCGAGTTCGGGAAAAGTGACTTGGCGGTTTTGGAATCTTCGACTTTTTGTATCATGTTTTAACTAATTATGAATACGGATTAGGCCGAAGAAAAGTTTTCCCTACGGCGTAAGCAGCATCAGGTTCGAAGGGTCGCTGGTGGGATTAGATCCAACATCTCAGCCCATCATCCTTGGGCTCCCCTAAACTGTTTTACATACAAAGGGACAAACAGCTTAAAAGCAACTACACAAATTAAATGAATTTTTAAGAGACTCAGAGGTTAACCTCAAATTTTCCATCCGCTCTTTTACTAAGTAGACCTCTAATTTCAAGCATCGTGATTGCAGAGGCGACCTGGGAAGAGGAAGCATTTATTGCATCTTTGATGTCATCTAAGCTCATCCTGTCTCCTCCTTTCAATAAATTAAGGACTCCTTTTTCCAGATTGTCCAAATCGTTGAGACAATTTTGGGTGGCATGGGTATCACTTTCCATTGGTTTGCTTGGGAGAGGTAACATGGGAGCGATTTCTTCTAAAATATCTGTTGAGTTTCTAATCAGAATCGCCCCGTCCCGGATTAAATCTAAGCAACCTTGAGATTCGGGTTGGTCCACCCTTCCAGGAAGTGCAAAAACAGTCCTCCCTTGCTCTGCTGCAAACCTGGCAGTGATCATACTCCCACCCGTTTTAGCAGACTCGATTACTAGGACCGCAGATGAGCAACCTGCAACCAACCTGTTTCTCATCGGGAATGTCCTTCGGTCTGCTCTTTTACCCAGCGGAAATTCCGAGAGAACGGCCCCAGCTTCTTTGATTCTTTGGTAAAGGTGTAGATTTTCTGGAGGATAAATTACATCCAGTCCGCTACCTAGGAAAGCCAATGTTTTCCCACCTGCATCAAGTGCACCGAGATGAGCTTCTGTGTCAATGCCCCTGGCCATTCCAGATACAATGCAAATGCCTGCTTGCGCTAATTCAAAAGCAAGTTTTCTCGCCAATTTTTTGCCGTATAGGGATGGGATTCTGGTCCCAACGATCGAGACAAATGGAGTACTGGGGATTTCTCCTAGGGTATAAAGCCCAATCGGCGGGTCGGGCAGTTCATTTAAAAAAGACGGAAAATGTTCCCTTCCCCAGAAATGACCACCCATTTTGGAGAGTTTTTCTTTTTCTTTCTTTAACCATTCGGCCGCATTATTGGCTTGCAGGGTTTGAATG
This sequence comes from Verrucomicrobiota bacterium, assembly GCA_027593365.1. Classification (GTDB taxonomy): domain Bacteria; phylum Verrucomicrobiota; class Verrucomicrobiia; order Opitutales; family Seribacteraceae; genus Chordibacter. The sequence goes on along the minus strand of JAQCIX010000037.1, from coordinate 5,053 downwards.
AGCTGATCCCCCACCCCTCTGACAGTTGCTAAATCCTTAGCTGATGCTGAGAGAACTTTCCATGGATCACTTTGAAATCTCTCCAAAAGTCGATTTAGGGTAATTGGACCTATTCCATTTACTGAATTTAAGTACATAAACCCATCCATGGGGCATTTTTGATCAGATCCATCTTCCATAAATCTTTTACCAAGTCATTCGATTGCCTTGAGACAACTCAAAAGATATGGTGCAGGATGAAAATTTCTTTCAGAAGTTGATCTATTTACACGAAAAATTCAAGGTGTTGTAAGAAATAGTTTTAGGTGAGCTCTGAAGATAATGTAATCAACCTTGTAAATGTAGAGGAACCGTGGTGCTCTCAGTGTTTATGCTATGCTGATTACAAGAGGAAATGGGATTCTCTGCCACGAGCAAACTTAGATGGAGGCACTTATTCCGAAGTCAGTGAATCTCCATACTGCATTGAATGCGGATCTCTGATGCATTATCTCAGTACTTGTAGGGTCGTGGTTTGGATTGTCCGAGGTGTAAGCATCTTATTGCTTACAGCCCTAAGCCTTTTTTGCTTTCTTTTGTTTGAAGCCTCTTTTTATTCAGGAGCAACCTGGTTGGTTGGTGTTCTTATTATCTTCTTTTTAAATCAATCTCCGAGGAATGCTAGAAGAGCTTTATCAACCCATCGATTTTACCTCCAAAAAAAACGAATCATGCATGCGGGTGTAAGCTAAAACCTCTTAAAAAGGGGAAAATTCGATGAAAGTAAATTTGTTCATTCGATTTACCCGAGCCGTTAATTCTCCTTTTTTAACAACTTGATTCCTGTAGGTATTGGAGGAAACATCCTGATCGCTTCCATCAATTCGGCTAATGTTTTTGGTGATTACTTGGACTGAATATTTATTCCCATTTGAAATTCCCTCTCCTCGAAAGTCAGTAAACGAATGCTCATTATTGTAATACACACCATTTTGAATGGTTGAAGGTATGGTAACATCGGCAAAGCCTTTTCCATTTGCCCCTCCGGAGTAAATCAAAACCAAAAACTTTTTGGTTGTTCGATTGTAGGCAGATATTCGGTATTGCTCATTCCCGGTCATTCCAGTGCCTAGTACTTTTATGTCATTTCCGCGTTCCCCTGCAAGGGCATGACGGATGACTTCATCTGACCCAGCAGAAATTTGTGAGTACCATTTCCAAATGTAGTAATGTAGGTGGTTTGGGTCTCCTGGGTTGATATAATCTTTTTCTGTAAAAGGGAGACCTGAACTGGGAGCTTCTGTAGGGATGAAGTTGTCATCATTTGATCCGCGAAGGCTGATTTTCCTAGTTACAATATCTGGTCCACCATCCTTCGATGGAGTCACCCAATCGGGTTGAAGTTGTTTTACTCGTCCATTGTAATCCACTCTTTTGACAAGTCCCATGGACCACCTGCTGGAATTATCGCACCATGGCATGTTTATCGTATTGAGCCCCCGTTCCAACAATTTGCCAAAGATGGTGACTGCCTTGTCGTAAGCGTCCAATTCATTTCTTGAGCCGTCGGAGTTGACATCATGGTTGTTGTTGGAGTCATCCCAGACGATCCATGATTCGGATGACAGGATTTTCTTGTGTTCGAGACCTGCTGCATCCAGTTTCCCACGAACAAGGTCATATTGCCCCCATACATTGGGAATGATCAATCCATCCATCATCCCATAACCATTGAAGTGGTCCGATACATTCATATTCAATGCATCCACTTCCTTCATTAATTCATCTGAAGCGATTAACTGGTCGTAGTAATCGTCGACCGCAACGGCACCTTTACCCCCTTTTAAACCTTCTCGTGCATCACAGGCCTCACACGGAGATGTTCCGGAAGTCGAAACAATGACAGGTCTCGCGGGTTCTTCGTTGTAAACTTTTCGTATGGCTCGAGCTCCATCTTTAAAGATTTCGTTGATAATAAAAGTGCTATCTGCATCGTTCATCATGCCTTTAAGGTTCACCTCGTGGTAGAGCTGATAAGCGTCTACCCGACCTTTAAAATACTTTGCTATTCTTGTGACAAATTCTGCGTAAAGGCCAGATTTAGGGCGCCAAGGACCCCCTTTGCCTGACTCCGATGCCCAGGATGGAGTGTGCCAGAGCACAAATTCCACTTTCACCCCTCTTTCCACACACAAATTGACTGCATGCTCTATAGCTTTCAAAGAGCCTGACATCTGCTTTGCATAGTCGGTGCTCTTTTCGCTTGGCTCAACTGCGTTCCAACTAACCCAAAACTGAGCGTAACTGCTATGCTCGGATATGAGCGGGCGGTTAGCGTCATAAAGCTCGCATCCTGGCATACCAAATGGTTGCCACCTAACACCTACATGCATGTGCTCAGGAGTCCATTGATAGGAATTGTTGGAAGAGTTTTCCTTTTTGTCATCCTGACTGTGCAAGCAGGAATAATTTAAAGAGGTTATCAAGATTCCTAAAAATAAGGATATGGATTTTTTGTTCATTAGAAGGTTTTTATTCAAAGCACTGTTAACCATGCTTTAAGCAATAGCATTGATTGTGGGATTAGCCTTGGGGTATGCGAACGATGAAAGAGCATTTACCTTAACATCCCGGCTGCAAGAGTTTCATTGGTAAAAGGATCAACCAAAATAAAACTACCAGTTAAACGGTTCCTCCGGTATGAATCCCAGAACACGGGCTGAGAAGATCTTAAAGATATTCTGCCAATATCATTCATCCCTAATTCTTTTTCTTCCTCATTTTTGCGAAGGGAATTTACATCGATTTTATACCTGACCTCGCTCACGATCACCTGGGCCTCTTTCGAGGTATGTCGAAAAATAAACTTACCACCTTGAGTGAGCTTTTTAGTGCTTGAGAACCAACAAATCCGGGCATCTAAATCCTGAGAACTATGGGGTTGGTTGTTTGGTTTGACCAGCATGTCTCCCCGACTGATATCGATCTCATCTTCAAGTAAAATGGTCACGGATTGTGGATGGAAGGCTTCATCTATTTCCTGATCGGCCAACATAATTTGTTTGATTTTAGAATTAAACCCGGATGGCAAGACAGTTACCTCATCTCCAGTCTTAAAAACTCCACCTGCGACTCGACCAGCAAATCCTCTAAAGTCATGATACTCATCCGAATGCGGACGGATAACCCATTGAACGGGAAAACGGGCATCGACATGATTGAAGTCGGACCCGACATAGACATTTTCGAGATGGTAGAGCAAAGGGGGGCCCTTATACCAGGGCATATTCTCAGATCGATCCACCACATTGTCCCCTTTGAGGGCAGATATTGGGATGAAAGTAATGTCTGTAACATTTTCTAAGCGACTGGCAAAGTCAGTGAACTGCTCAAGAACTTTGATGTAAGCAGATTCCTCGTGCCCTACCAAATCCATCTTATTAATACATACAGCTACATGTTTGATTCCAAGTAAATCAGCGATGAAGCTATGTCTTCGAGTTTGTTCCACCACCCCATTTCGTGCATCCACCAAGATAAGTGCAAGGTTGGCCGTAGATGCACCAGTAACCATATTACGTGTGTACTGAATATGCCCAGGCGTATCTGCGATTATAAATTTCCTCCTCGGGGTAGCAAAATATCGGTAGGCTACATCAATCGTGATTCCCTGTTCTCTTTCGGCCCGAAGTCCATCCGTGAGCAATGCGAGGTTCACATGTTCATCCCCGCGTTTTTTGCTGCTTTGTTCAATCGCTTCAAGTTGATCCTCGAAAATAGCCTTTGTATCGTGGAAAAGCCTTCCAATTAAAGTGCTTTTTCCGTCGTCCACACTACCAGCGGTAGTAAAACGCAAAAGGTCCATGTTTAAGTAATTCTTATCTTCACTCATTGTAATAGGAAATTAGAAGTAGCCTTGTTTCTTTCGATCCTCCATGGCGGATTCGGATCTTCGATCATCTGCTCTTGTGCCCCTCTCAGTAACTCTTGAGGCAGCAACTTCAGCGATCACTTCATCCAGGTTGGATGCAGTAGATAGAACAGCACCCGTACAAGTGGCATCCCCGATTGTACGAAAACGAACCGTATCTGTTCTTGGAGATTCTTTTTCGGTCGGAGAAACAAAATCGCTAACTGCTAGAAGAGATCCATTTCTCTCAATGATTTCGCGTGTGTGGGCAAAGTAGAGAGATGGTAATTCAATCTCTTCTTTCTTAAGGTATTGCCAGACATCCATCTCGGTCCAATTGCTGAGAGGGAAAACTCTAAAATGCTCGCCGTGATTCTTTCGGCCATTAAATAAATTCCAAAGCTCTGGGCGCTGATTTTTTGGGTCCCATTGTCCAAAGGCGTCCCGATGGGAGAAAAACCTTTCTTTCGCTCTTGCTTTTTCTTCATCCCGACGGCCTCCCCCGAGGGCAGCATCTAAAGACTCTTTCTCGATTGTTTCCAGGAGCGTAACGGACTGCAGGGCATTACGGCTGGCATTGGGACCGGTCTCTTCAACGGCTGTACCACGATCGATGGAGTCCTGCACGAGTCCAACAATTAATTTGGCTCCCAATTTTTCCACAAAGCGATCCCTGAACTCGATGGTTTCAGGGAAATTATGCCCAGTATCGACATGAACCAATGGAAAGGGCGACTTCGATGGATAAAATGCTTTGTATGCAAGATGAGCCATGACGATGGAATCCTTCCCGCCCGAAAAAAGCAGACCGGGGTGTTCGAATTGGGCAGCAGTCTCGCGTAATACAAAAATGGCTTCTGCCTCAAGTTGATCGAGGTGAGTTAAGTTGTAGTTCTTCATTTAAGTTAAGGAAATCGCTTGTCTTATATACTTGTATAACAGATCTGCAGATTGCTGTAGGTTTTCATTTTCACTGTCTATCATGAGGCAGTCAGTTTCTGGTTCTTCAAATTCGGAATCTTGCCCAGTAAAAGATTGGACCATGCCTTTTTCGGCTTTAGCATAAAGCCCTTTGACATCTCTTTCCTTACAGGTTGAATAAGACGCTTTGATGAAGATTTCATGAAAATGATCTTCTCCAATGATGGATTTTGCTTTGTTCCT
>JAQCIX010000036.1 GCA_027593365.1 Verrucomicrobiota bacterium | reverse complement strand
AAGAATATTGAAGCCGATACTGAGATGAGAGAAAGCATTTCATCGGAAGATTAGCTTCTACACTAAGCGGCGAAATTTTTTTGGATGCCAGACTTACCATTAGATACCCTCTTTATTGTAGGCTTATTAGTCGCCTCATTTGTAGGTAAAATCATTGAGGCTAAGGCAAAAAAAACCAAGCTGGATACACCGAATCAATCTAAACCTCAAAAAGTAGACAGAAAAAGCATTTTGCCCGTACCGAACAAGAAGGAGTGGGATGATTTATACAGTGAAACCTTTGGGGAAAAAGTAGAGGAAAATGATCAAGATAATCTTTCTTCCGCCTACTCTGCAGAAGAAAAAATCGTCCTAACAAACTCTAGTACTCTAAAAAATAGAAAAGCTTTATCTAGTTCTCTTGATGCCAAAGATTTTGAGCAAACAATTCAAATCACTACCAAAAAGTGGTTAAAAACAGATGCCCTGTCTTCCTCGAAGGCATTAAAAAGAGCCTTTATTGTAAAAGAAGTTATAGATCAGCCAGTGGGTTTGCGTAAGAACTTTTTCTGATTCTTTTCTGAAAGTTCCTGATCCTGGGAAACCGTATCATTATCCCTTACCTTTTTGGCGGCTAAGCTGAGCCTTAAGTTTTTTTCCATACAACATTGGTTCCATCTGCAAGTTTCAGGAAACTTACATTTATCGAGGATACAGACTTTTTGTAGCTTAGTATTCAAAAATTATAAATTGGTTGGCATGAAGAATAAGATAAATTTATTGTTAGTAACAAAATGAAAATTAGAGTTTCAATTTTAGACATTTAGGCGGTGGTAAAAAATGTAAATTATACATTTTCTCCCCAACCAATTCCTAAGGATTTCCCAATGGATAAAAAGGATATCCATAATTTGTATCTGGCATGGAGGGCTTGCCTCTTTTGAACCGTCCAGTTTACTTTAGAGGACAAAAGCTTAATTTTTGAAATTAATCCACGTGCGAATTTTTCTTCAGATATTTCGTAAAGTTCAGAATATTGATTTTCGATATCTTCGAGAGTATTAAAATTATCCAAATGGAAAAGTTGGGTAAGCCTTGCCGCTTCAATTTCCTCAGCTGCCTGGAGAAGAATTGATTCCCAGCGGAATTCTAGGGCTTTGAGTTTCGCCTTTTCCTCTTTTATTTTTAGTTTCCTTTTGGGGTTCCAGAGGGGAATGTCAATCGTGGGTCCTCCTTGCACTTTCCATTGTTGAAATGGGGAGGACAAATCGCCAGACATACCAATACTAGAAAGATTAAGCCCTAGGGATGGATAAAGATTTAAAATAGATCCTTGGTGGCGCTTGATTTGTGCAAGCAAGTGATTTTGACTTGCGAGTACATCGGGTCTATTTTTCAGAAAAGAGGCATCTTGAATAATCGGCAATTCAGGTATAGATTTTTTAGTAAGCTGCTCAAGACTTTCAATATTTGCCGTATGAGAACCCATCAGGGTCTTGATTTTGATTCGTTCAATTTCCTGATCTTTTTTTAATTGGTTATACTCAGACACAAGCCTTTTTAACGCTATCTCCATTTCAATTATGCTTGAGTTATCCTCCAGACCTGCATGAAATTTGTGCAAGTGAAGAACATGAATTTCATGGTGTTGTCTGATTTGATCGTTTACCAACTCGATCTCTTCCTCAAGAAAACTTAATTTAAACCATATTGTAGCTATTTCATAAACAAATTGTAGTTGTGCAGCCCGTATGGTGTGACTTTCTGCCAAAACTGTTGTAACCTCAGATTCTCTAAGGGCTTTCCATTTCCCCCAAAGATCCATTTCCCAAGAGAAATTTGCACTGGATTGGAAATCGGGGACCTTTTGTGAAGTTAAATTTGTTTCACGAGATTTTTCTTTTCCAACTTTCCAACCTATGGAACCTTTGAGTTCTGGTAGTTCGCCTGCGAGTTCCATTCGTGCTCTGTCCTTAATGATCTCTAGGTTAGCAAGTTGGTTTTGCCAAAAAGGACTATATTCCAACGAACGGTTTATGATTAAATGTAAATCATGCTCTACGATAAAATCCTGAAAGCATACAAGACTTGAACGGTTACCTTCAGTGAGCAAGACGATGCTTGACTCAGAAACTACTGAGCCTGATCCTGAATTATAATTAAATATACTATTTGTGTTATTTACGCAACCTGCTGACAGAAATAGAATAAAGGAATATAAATAAAAATGCATATTTAAAAATATGATACCTTGAGTTAAAGCAGTTCAATGCGTGTTGCATTGATAACCATCGAGGTCGGAATAGATTGCGCGTCCACTAAACCTTCGACTTTTATTTTTCTACCCGCTTCTATTCCCATTACATTCTTCAAAGTACCTTCTTTTATCTTTCCGCTTTCATCTAACACGCAAACTGTTAATGAACTGGAGATAATTTTCTTTCTATCCTCACAGCATGCATCCCAAGGAGTTGGGCAGTTATCACCGGAAATCTTATCACAAGTTTTGATAGTCAGATCACCTAATACAAACATTGCTCGATCCTTGGTAAATGGCTCGAGCATTCCACATATAGCACCTTCGATTATAAGCTTTTCTCCGGTCCTATTTTTTTTCCGAGCTTCAATAACTGAAATTGCCTTTCCAGTAGGAATTTTGGATAAGAAATTGGGTGGCAGATCAGCTTTTTTTGAACGACTCGCTTCGAATGAAGCATTAGAATTTTCGTTATTTTCATGAACTGAAGATTCGCATGAAAGTAGCATTAATCCTAGAGCTATGAATACGGATTTATTTTTCATCTTATGATTATATCTAATTTATGATGATCTTAGGGTTTGCGTAAGAGATGGTTTTAAGCATTTCCATCCAGGAGCTAGACTGCCAAGTAAACTTACAGCAATACTAGTAAATATTGCGACTCTTGTTATGTAAGAATCGAAATCGAGGACGAAAACCCCAATGGAAAAAGGGAAGGAAGTGCCCTGTAGACTAAAATGGACGACTACCAAGGCGATTATCAAACCAAGTGAAGAATAAAGGGTGGTTTCCTTAATTAGAGAGGCCATCAATTGAATCCTCGTAAAACCTATTGCTTGCATTGCTCCAAATTCGCGAATCCTTGCAGAAAAAGCAGCATTCAGGCTATTCAGTCCTCCTAAAAGAGCTCCAAATGAAAGGAGTATTGCACATACCCATGTCATCCAACGAATGGGTTTATAAAAATTTGTTAAACCTTTGTAGTAATCAGATTCTTTGATAATAGCTAACTCCAGGTCCAATCTAGTTTTAGTAAACACATCTATGTCTGAAAAACTTTTTGTGTCTTGATTCCTAATAACAACACAAGAAAGATTATCTCTTTGTGTTGTTGTCATTAAATCTTGCAGTGGCATCCATATCTCAGCTTCCATAACGGTTCCATAAGCCGAAAAAATGCCGGAAACAGTCAATAATTCTCCATTAAATCGAAATGTTGATCCGAGGGTTATTTCTTGAGCTTTTACCCCAAGTTTTTGATGGGCCAGTGTACCAATCATTACTTCGCCAGAATTTGGGAAATGACCTTCAAGGATTCTTACTCTAGGGTATACCCACATGGCTTGGTGCCTAACTCCCCTAAGCAATGCTTGAGCTTTTTTCCCATCGGACAAATCAACAACTCCATTGAAATGGACTTCGGGTGATACAGCAGGTTCATTGGCAATGTGGTAGATGCCTGATACTGAAGCGGATATAATTTCTGATGCAGCACTCGTCACTTCACTTCTTTCAATACTCTCTTCACTACCAGCACCTAGAACGATTACATTTCGGGTATCTCCAGAATTATTAAGAGTATTTTCCATCGCACGATTTGTGGCTGTTGCCAACATGACAAGTAGGACAACAAATCCGGTTCCCAAAAGAAGTTGCACCGTTTGCGTGGGTCTACGTAAAAGGTTTCTGAGGGTGTAAGTAAAAGGAATCATGGCTAAACGGCTCGAAGATTTTCAGTGATACTAGACCTTCCGGCAAGCCAGGCCGGATAGATTGCCGCTAAGAGGCCCAAGCCAAGGGATAAATAAAGACCTGTTAAAACAACCTGCGAGGAGGGAATAAAGGCGAGTATTAAGCCTTCATTTCCGATCGAAATCCCTTGGAAAAAGAGGAAGCAGCTTGAGAGTAATATTCCAAGACATCCGCCAAGGCTAGACATCAGCATACCTTCAACAAGAACCAGCCAAAATAAGAGAAGTTTAGTGTAGCCAAGGGTTTTGAGAATGGCATGTTCAGCAATCTTCGCACGTACAGTAAGAAGAATGGAGTTGGCAATAAGTCCAACGATAGCAATGACGCAGGCCCAACCAATCCATCTGGAAAAACGAATTATCTCCATAATTTCCGTGGCGGTACTAGCAAAAAAAGCTTTTTCTGGGAGGGTAGATGTGGGTTCAGTATCCGACTTAAACCTTTCATCAATCAATCTAGCGACTGAACCGAGTAAGGAAGAATTCTCAACACGAACATTAAATTGAGTAACAATACCGAGGCCAATTTTTGATGCCTGCTGTAAAAAAGGCAGATGGACAAAGGCTACACTATTATTCTGTGAGTTTTCACTGGTATTAATGATTCCGGAAACCGAGACCGTTACCCCAGCAGCATCAAACCGATCCCCAACACGTAGGCCCCTTCGGTTAGCAAAGTTTTTACCAATGAGGGCTCCATCATCTCTTTCCAGCCAAGATCGCAAAGAGCCTTCTATGACCTCAAGGTCAGGCATAATAGATTTTAAAGTATCCTTTAAAATTCCCCTAAAAACTACAACATCTAGACTCGTACCACAATTATTGACTACAATTTGAATCGGAGACACGGAGCGAACTCCAGGTATCTGTGCAATTTCATCCGCATAATATTCAGGCAATCTACTGGTTGCAGGGCAAAATCGATTTTCTCTATAAACGACTAATGTAGTGTCATTTGCGGATATTTCGGTAGCACGATGGAGTGAATCTTGCATCGTTTCGATGGTCGTAAAAAGAAACATTCCGGAAAAAACCCCAAGAATAGTAAGGCTCGATCTGGCACGATGTCTTAAGATTTGCTTTGCAGACAAAACTCCGAGATTTATCATCATACTGTATAGCTTCATCTGCTTGTTAGTAACCTGCCCTTTTCCAATTCTAAGAGACAATTAGCCCTTTCTGCCGCTTTGGGGTCGTGGGTAACCATGAGAATGGTTTTCTTATGTTCTTTGCAGAGTGATTCCAAGAGATTCAGGATTTCATTAGCTGATTCTCTGTCTAAGTCACCAGTTGGCTCATCTGCAACAATCAGTGGAGGGTTTGCTACGATTGCGCGTGCGATTGCGACTCTTTGTTCCTGTCCACCTGAGAGTTCTTTTGGGCGGTGGTTTTGTCTATCAAGCAAGCCTACCTGTCCAAGCACTTCTTCGACGCGCTCCTTTCGGGTCTTTTTACTCATAGATGTAAGGAGTAAGGGGAGCTCTACATTTTCGAATGCGGAGAGAACAGGTAATAAGTGATAGAGTTGAAAAATATAGCCGACATTTTTAGCGCGCCACTTTGTGAGTTGATCTCGAGTTAATTTTTCAATGTTCGTTTGCCCAACTCGAAGTGTTCCTGAAGTGAGAGAGTCTACGCCAGCAATTAGATTAAGGAGGGTTGATTTACCACTGCCGGAAGGTCCCATTAGAGCGATAAAGTCGGTTTCATTGACTTTGAGAGAGAGGTTTTCCAGGGGGGTAATCGTTTGGTCACCTTTTCGGTAAACCTTCGTCAGTCCCTTAGCTTCTATAAAAGTAGTTTTACTCATGGGTAACAACTTTTATTCGATCCCCAGATTGTAAAGTGGATGGAGGATTCAATATGATTTGTTCACCACCTTTCAATCCAGATAGTACAGAAATATGATCACTGATCACTTTTTTGCCCAATTGAATTTCGACCAATTCTGCAGTTTTCCCATCTTTCGAAACAATGAAAAGAGTGTGGTTTTTTTTGCTTATGTCTGCAATTAGGTTCATCGGAATGAGTACACCCAGACCGTCATTAGATAGTTCATCTTGGGGTGATTCTTGAGGAGCAAAGAATTTTGCTCTACACAACATTTCAGGACGTAAGCGTTCATCGGGTTTGAGTAAACGAACTTTTATTTCGAGGGTATTTCGTTGAAAGTCGGCTTCTCCGCTGATTCGAGAAACCTTTCCTTGAAAAGGTTGCTCTGGGAGAAATGAACAAATAATTTCAACATCTTGACCCACAAAAACCTTTGATGCATCTGCCAGTGGAACATCAATCCCCGCTTGCAGTTTCCCTTTTTCGAATAACACGGCGATATTAGAAGCATCGGGAGAATCCATACTACTCATCACCCTTCTTCCTGGAGATGTCAAAAGCTTGGAGACGATCCCACTAACAGGCGAATGTATAAGAGTGCGATTTAAATCTAAAAGTGCTTTTTCCACATCAACTTGGAGCGCGTTAGTCATAGCTTTTTGACTCTCTTTTCTTTCACCAAGTAGGGCTTTTTTTTTCTTAATTTCCGCCACTCTAAATTTTGCTTCATTTGCTGCTTGCGTCAGTCCCTGTAATTTTAAGATCGATTGGTTGGTATCTGCTTGAGAAACTGCACCTTTGGGTAGTCCGATTAGTCTGTTCACCAAATCAGATTGTTCATTTCGGATCGCAAGTTTTCCCTGATGGTAACTCTCTGCTGCATATAATTGCTCGGTTACCATATCTATTTCTGCATAAATCTCTTTTTCTTTGGCCTTAGATTGGAGAACCTTTGCCCGAGCCAGGTTCAAAGAGAGTTTAACATCATCATCTATCAGCGAGGCAACTTTTTGCCCCAAAGTAACTGCCTGCCCTTCGAGAATAAATAGTTGATCTATGACTCCATCCAGAAGCGAGGGTATTCGAATCTCATAAGGGTCTGGCTGAACCCATCCACTTGCCTGCAGGAGAACCTCTCGATTAGACGAAGCCTTACTTGTTATGCCATTCGCAGTTGGTTGAGCACTCGGGTGAAGAATTGCCCGATGAACTGTGACAACCGTCTCTTCCGAAAGCCAACAACTAGTTGAATAGAAGATGGTTAGGGATAAGAGGTAATGAACGAACGGCTTACGGACAAATTTTGATTTTAGAGAAAGAGCTTTTGGATACAATTTTTTAGTAGTCATATTGATTAAAGTACAAAATTTACAGGTAAGAAACTTTACCTGTTAATGATGTAGTAAAATCAAACTTGTATGACTCTAAATTGGATATGTAATCTGTCTTTAAAAACGCAACCAATTGGGGTTATACGAGAATAGAGCTGCCTAACTGGTTGGGGGTACAGGGGTGAGTGATTTGTTAAAATTGGATATGTTTTCAGCTCTGTAGGACTGGTATCTTTTGTGAAAACTTCAAACTGATCCAAGCATGGGTGACTACAATCATTTGTGGGTACATGTTCGTGGCAAGATGAGCAGGTATCACTGATAGGGCTGTTTGTTTCACATGCACAACCAACCAAGGGTAATATGAACAATGTGATCAGCAAATATAACGACCTTAACACCATAATATTTAAATTTTAATTTAATAAAAAGTCAAATCCATCTATTTGATAATGGAATAAGCTTGGTTGCTTCCAAGATGGGATTCAATTCCAGGTTGATGGCTTGTTAGCACAAAGCCCTACAAGAGGCTTGCAAGATGTCCATTTTCTTATCATTGTGGATCGTTTGATTTTAAACCCCAAGTATTGATATGTCTGACATCACTGACTCAACTCTCCTCGTAAAATCTCGCGACCAACATGGTAGCAGTATTTCAAAAAAAATCCGTGCAGAGGGTAGTATCCCTGCGGTTTTTTACGGCAAAGATACTTTGAAGCACTACACTGTAGACGATAGTCAGTTTAGGACGCTTATGCGTGCCTCAGGAGGTTCACTATCTTTGTTAGAGCTTGATGAAGGTAATGGAGACAAAGAACTCGCCCTTCTTAAAGACATGCAAATTGATTCTGTTAAGGATTCGATTTTGCACTTAGATTTTGTTCAAGTTACGCGCGGACAATCCTTAGAGACTAAAGTTCCGCTTGAGTTGGTTGGAGAATCTCCAGGGGTTAAAAACATGGCAGGCATTCTAGAGTTCCATCAGAGTGAAATTCTTGTACGCTGTCGACCCAGTCAACTTCCCAAAAACCTGACACTTGACATAAGTCAGCTTGAGCTTGGTGGTAGTTTGCAACTTAAAGACATCCCTTTACCAGAAGGGGTTGAGTTACTTGGAGACCTTGATTCTAACATTGTCACTTGTGTTGGAAGTGCGAGTGGTCGTGCAGGAGCCGGTGATTCCGAAGAAGAGAAAGCTACTGATGAAACTGCAGCAGCGGAAGAATCTTCCGACACAACCGAAAACTCTGGGGCTAGCGAATAGAACGCGGATGTCCTTGTGAAGTTGATTCTCCTAGGCTTAGGTAACCCGGGTAATAAATATTTACACACAAGACATAATGTTGGTCATTGGTTTGTTGATTATTTTGCAAATCTGAACTCTTCAAAATTTGAAAAAAAAGCAGATTTCTTAGTGTCTCATTTTATATATTCTCAAGTTAATATTTTTCTTTTGAAATCAACCTTATTTATGAATCAGAATGGTGTTGGCTTGCTCAATTTTTTGAAGAGTATGAATCCTGCCTGCGATAAATTTTTGGTTGTTCACGATGAAATCAATCTTCCTCAAGGTAGAGTCAAGTTATCTTCTGGTAAATCAGATGGGGGGCATAACGGAGTGAAAAATGTAATTAACGAAATTGGTTACTCTCCTATCCGAATGAGAATTGGTATTGATTCGGTTAATTCTTCATTTGTCAGTAGATCAGATTTTGTTTTGGATAACTTCACCTCTTCCGAAAAAGAAAATCATATTTCCTTGTTTCCCAAATTAGTTCATGGCCTCCATCTTTTGTGTGACCGTGGATTATCCATTGCGACTAATTACATCAACCGTTACCCCATACCCTGTCCATCTTAACTATGACTACTAGAAAATACTCTGCCACAATTGTTATTGATCCAAGCGGAAGCGAAGGTTCTTCAAGCGAAATGATTCCAAAAATTAGCGAGATTATTGCTCAATCAGATGGAGAAGTCAGTAAAGTTACAGAACTTGGTCAGCACGATTTTGCATATCCAATCAAAAAATCCCTAACTCGAGGTACTTACTTGCAGTTTGATATTTCTGGCTCCTCTCAAACACCTGATAAAATCAAAGAAAAGTTGCGACTCGAGAAAAAGGTTGATCGGGTACTGATCGAGTGCAGTAATTGATCAAAATATTTCAAAAATGGCTTCTTTAAACAAAGTACTGCTTATCGGAAATCTGACGAGAGATCCAGAAGTTAGAATGATGTCCTCTGGCCGCCCTGTTTGTAATTTCGGTTTAGCATTAAACAGGAATTACAAAGACGCAGAAGGTAATAAAAAAGAAGAAGTAACTTTTGTTGATGTTGAATGCTTTGGTCCTCGTGCAGAAGCGGTGGGCAGATTTTTTTCCAAAGGCAGAGCTATTTTTGTAGAAGGACGATTGAAATTAGACCAATGGGAAACCAAGGAAGGCGAAAAAAGAAGTGCCATCCGAGTCGTTCTTGATAATTTTGAATTTGTTGATGCTGGAAAATCAGATGGGCATACAACCTCTGATCAATCTAACAGACCCGTAACCCCAACTGAAAAACCTAAACCTCAGGAATCCCTATCAGACGATAATGGATTTGATGAGGATGTACCTTTTTAAAAATTACCCCCTAACAACTTGCACTATGGCACACTCAGAAATTTTATTATTAGAAAAAGTAGACAACCTCGGATCAGAAGGCGATGTAGTTAAAGTCCGCCCTGGATACGCTCGAAATTTTCTTCTTCCTCGAAACAAGGCGGTTCCATTAAATCTAGCTAACAAGAAAAGACTAGATGCTCTAAAAATTGCTCGTGCGGCTCGTGAAGCAGAAGAATTACAGAGTGCTCAAGACATTGCAGCCAAGCTTAGTGATTTAACCATAGCAATCGCTGTTAAAACTGGTACCGGAGGAAAACTGTTTGGGTCCGTAACTGCTCAACAAATAATCGAAAAAGTTTCCGAGAAAGGATTTTCTTTAGACAAAAAGCACTTCTCCAGCTTTTCGCCAATTAAAAATCTTGGTCAGAACACCGTAACATTGAATCTATCCAAAGATGTGACTGCGGAGCTAAAAGTCGAAGTTGTTTCAGAAAACCCAATAGAGGAAGTAGAGTAATCTTACCGCAAGACTGAGAAGGGATTGGAAGAAATGTCTACCGTTTCATCTCTGTCTAAAAAAAATATTGATTCCTTCGGGAATACAAAAGCTTCATCATCTCACTCTGACCCCCTTGGTAAGGTAGAAGGGCGAGCCCTCCCAAGTAATCTCGATGCGGAGCAAGGGATCTTAGCTGCGTGCATAGTTGATGCATCTGGCGAAGTCATGAGCAATTGTATTGAGAAAGCATTAAGACCAGAAGACTTTTACTTTACTAAGCATCAACTTGTTTATGATGCTTTGCTTGATCTACATAACGAAACCATCGAGCCAGATGAAATCGTACTTGTCGAAAAGCTTAAAACCAACGGCAGTCTTGACCAAGCGGGGGGACAAGAAGCAATAACCTCCCTAACTGGCCGTATTGATACTACTGCCCATGCATCCTTTTGGTTAGACATTGTTAAACAGAAATCTCTTCTCCGAAAGTGCATCTACATGGCATTTGAAATGATTGATGGTGCGAACCAGCAACCATCAAATGTAGAAGATTTTTTAGCTAGTTTTGAACAAAAAGTTTGTTCATTGGGGGAAGATCAAAATTTGCGTGCATCGATTCCTTTCAGGGAGCCCATCCAGCATGCTATGGAGCAAATCCAAAAAATGCTCTCCAGGGAAGAAACCGATGGTGTACTGACGGGTTATTCTGACCTAGACGGATTGACAAACGGTTTTAAGCCAGGGGAGATGATTGTATTGGCCGCTAGACCATCCGTTGGCAAGACAAGTTTAGCTATGAATATTGTGGAAAACATAGCCTTTTCTTCCAAATACAAAGAGTCCCCTAGGCACGCTCTTGTTTTCAGTTTGGAAATGAGTGCAACCTCTTTGGCTATGCGACTTATTTGCGGAAGGGCACGGGTCAACATGAATGACCTAAGAAAGGGCTTTGTGCCTCGTGGCCAAGCTGAAAAACTTCACCAAACCAGTAAAGAGTTTCAACAAGCACCTCTTTGGGTTGATGATACAAGCGGGCTTAGCATCAATCAAATTCGTGCAAAAGCACGGAGGTTAAAAATGAGAAATAAGCTAGATTTTATAGTGGTCGATTATTTACAGTTGATTTCTACAGAATCCAGAGTTCTATCGCGTGAAAACCAAATATCCGAAATTTCTCGTGGACTAAAGGCTATGGCCAAAGAACTAGAAGTTCCTGTCCTTGTGCTTAGTCAACTTAACAGAGACTCAGAGAAAGAACGAAGGGACCCCCGTCTTTCTGACTTAAGAGAATCGGGGGCGATTGAGCAAGATGCGGATGTAGTAATGCTCCTTGGGAAACATAGAAAAGGAGAAGATGTCCGAGAGATGGATTATGATGGTGAGGGGGATTCCCCCGAAGAAGATTTTGAACCAATTGTATTAATACTTGCTAAGCAAAGAAATGGCCCGACCGGAAAGATCAATCTTGCTTTTCGAAGAAAATACACTCGTTTTGAAAGCATGCAGCAAGATCATCGGTTAAATTAATCATCCACCATGAAACTTTTTTTAATGCTGTTCTTTTCCTTCCTTGGATTCTGCTATGGATTCGGTAATGACTCTTTTGAGGGGAAACAAATTTCATCTATAGAAATTGAAATCATAGGACCTCCTACCGTTGGGGAATCCTATGTTAAGCAAAATTTGCAAGTTGAAGAAAAAGGAATTTACGCAACAACTTCCATTGATAAGTCCATTCAGAACCTTATGGACACTGGCTCAATTAAGGATGTTAAAGTATTCGTAGATCCAAAAAATTCGACTAAGGAGAAAGTTGCTCTTGTTTTTAAAATAACAACTAAGCCAAGAATTGAGAAGATTACTTTTGAAGGTAATGAAGAAATTAGTGATAAAAAACTGTCTAAAACTATTACATCTCAAGTTGGAGAGTTGTTTGATGAATCTCAATTAAAAGCAGATTTAATTTTATTAGAGGACCTCTACTTGGAGAAAGGATTTTGGAATTCACAAGTCCAGTATCAAATAACTACCGCACTGGAAGATGATTCAGAAATTATTCTTAAGTTCGAGTTTATTGAAAATGACTCACGAAAGATTCGAAAAATTTTATTTTCTGGTAACCAAGAGATTACCGATGATGAACTTCTTGATGTTATGGAGAGTGCTCCTTGGAGATTTTGGAGATTTTGGTCTAAAAGGTCGAAATACCAACCACGTGTCTTAGAGGAAGATCTTGAGAAAATAGCCCAAGCTTATCGAGAAAAAGGCTTCTTGGATGTTCAGATTAAGCCATCGGATATTTTAATAAGTCAAATTGGTTCGAGTCGTATTGATCTTGAAATTAAGTTGCTGGAGGGAACTAGATCATTTTTTGGAAAGCAAACAGTCATAGGAAATGCTGTTTTTGACCAACAGACCCTTTTATCAGAAACATTGCTCAAATCGGGAGAACCATACTCACCAGGGTTATTATCTAAAGAAAGAAGCCGAATTAAAAAAATGTATGGGGATAAAGGTTATCTGGATGCTCAAACTCGGGTTAATAGAAAACCAAATCTGAAAAATAACCAAATTGATTTAGACTTTCAAATCTCAGAAAATAATAAATTTACCGTCAATAGTATAGAGGTTAAAGGAAACGAAAAAACCAAAACGGTTGTTCTGATCAGGGAACTTGCCTTGGCACCTGGTGAAACTTTCGATTTAACTCGGATGGAAACCAGTAAAGCTAGGTTACAAAACACAAAATTATTTGAACGGGTCGACATCAGCGACGAACCGATTTCAACGGGTGACCCAGAACTAAAAAATTCTAGACGAAATATGGTTGTTGATGTCGAGGAGGGAAGAACAGGTCATGTATCCTTTGGGGTTGGATTTAGTACTCTCGAAAAGGCAATGTTGTACGCAGAATTTCGCCAAGGAAATTTTGATATTATGAAGTGGAGATCTCCCCATCGCTTGCAGGGAGATGGGCAAAAATTTCGTCTCCGTCTGAAACTTGGATCCCGCAGTAATGAAGCTAGGTTAGCCATTGAGGAACCCTGGTTTCTTAACAGAAGAGTCGCAGCTGGATTTGAAGTATTCAGGGAAAAATCTGATTACCAAAGCTCTTATTATGATGAACTGCGTGCAGGGTTTGAGGTTTATTTCCGAAAGAGACTTTTTGAACTAGTGGAAGGCCGCCTATTTTACAGCTTTGAGGATGTCTTGATTGAGGATATAGAGAACAGTCCGAGAACGAACTGGATAAAGAATGATCCGGCCTATTCTATTACCTTAAATGAAATTCAGCGTACTATCTCTAAAGTTG
>JAQCIX010000035.1 GCA_027593365.1 Verrucomicrobiota bacterium | reverse complement strand
TTTGGTATGGAGGGGAAGCGATTACATGGGGATTAGGGGTGATTATGCTGGGAATGGGAGTTACCCTTGGGCCCAAAGATTTTACCCAGGTGTTTAAATCACCTAAAATTATTTTTTTAGGAGTAGCCCTTCAATTCTTAATCATGCCAGCCTGGAGTGCCCTGCTTGCATGGGGACTTGGATTATCCCCGGAACTTGCAGTCGGCCTTATCCTAGTAGCATGCTGCCCGGGTGGAACGGCGTCCAATGTGGTTGTTTTTCTGGCAAAAGCCAAGGTGGCTCTTTCGGTAAGCCTTACTCTTTGTTCCACATTAATTGCGGTCTTATTAACACCCTGGCTCACTTACCTATACGCTGGGCATTATTTACCGATTGAACCATGGGCTTTGCTTAAAAGCATTTTATGGATTGTCTTGTTTCCTTTGGCACTGGGGATCATCCTAAAGGGCTTTTTCCCTCGCCCAGTAAAAAAGGTTTCCGAGTTTTCACCTGTGCTCTCCGTCCTTTTTATATTGCTGATTGTGGGGTATATTTTGGCATCGAAAAGAGATACGATTTTAGAAAACGGCTGGATTCTTTTGCTGGCTACAGGATTGCTGCACTTGGGTGGTTTTTTTCTGGGGTATATGGTCTCGATGTGGTTCGGGCGAAGTTCTTTGGAAAGCCAGACTTTATCTATCGAGGTGGGCATGCAAAACTCTGGGCTTGGAGCTGCTTTAGCGACCAAGCATTTCCCTTCCATGCCTTTGGCAGCAGCACCTTGTGCGATGAGTGCAATTTTGCACTGCTTGATTGGGAGTTTATTGGCTTCCAAATGGGCACGGGTAAATGGTAAGGCTGGGGATTCTGATGAGAAGTCGACCTGAGAAACAACGACTTCATAAGTTGGATCCAAATGTTCATTGGTCCAGAGTGCTTGGATATGTGCAGCTCGAAATTTATGAAGAAGCCCGAATCGAGTTGAGCATGATTCCGGATGATGAAAACTGGGCGAAACAGAAGCGCATGATGGAAGTTGAAATCTTTCAGCACCAAGAGGATTGGAACAGCATGGTAGAGGTTGCCCACGGTTTGCGGATGGAGTTTCCCGACGAAGTGCAATGGTGGATTGCCGATGCGTATGCAACCCGCCGAAAGAAGTCGATTCAGGAGGCTCGGGAAATCCTCTTGGAAGCCCTAGTTTGCCACTACGAGGATGGAACGATTCGATATAACCTTGCTTGTTATGCCTGTAAGTTGGGTAGCATGGGGGAATGCATGGATTTCCTTAAAGAAGCCGCTAAGCGGGATGAACGATTCAAGCTCATGGCCATGGAGGATGAGGATCTAGAATCTGTACGAGAAACCCTCATGCAGATGGGGTGGGGAGATGTGGTTGTCTGATTTTAGATGGCTAGATGACCAAATCTATTGATGGGGTAAGGTGAGGCGCCTTTTCAGTTCAATGAGGGCTCCGTTGGATGGATCGTTGGGGAATTCCTTGAGGAGGAAGATAATATCCTGCAATGAATCGTCCAGCATTCCGGCACCATAAAAGTTCATCGCTCGGAGGGTTCGATAATAGCGGTCGCGCGGATTGATCGTAACCAGGGCATTCAGGTAACGTAGAGAAGATGAGGTATCCCTTTCCCAATCAGAGGATTGCCATAAATTATGCAAAATTCTTGAGATGATTTCCGTTGGGGTAGCGGGCTTTAAATCTGAACTTTTTACTTCAGAATTCGTCAATTCACTCGCTTGGTTGAGGGTGATGGTCGTGCCTGCAAAAGCATCGATTAGGATGGCTTCCTCGTCTTTTTGATGAACTTCTTTGTAGAAGGCGAGGAAGTGCCCAGGTGTGGCAAGACCATGAATGGGTAGATCCATTTTTTTACCCAACTCCATAAGCAAAAGAGATAGGGTTATGGGTATACCAGTGCGCTTGTCGATCACATCATTTAAATAGCTGTTGCCACGATGGTGGAAATCGAGGGTGCTTCCGCGAAACCCATATTCAACAAAGAGTTGTTCTATTAAGATTTCGAGTTTCTCTTTTGGAGTAGCGGAGCTTGGAATATTTTCCGTAATCTTAAGAGCGATGCTATCCATCTTTTTGAGATAGGATGACAAATGAAAATGTGGATTATCTAATTGCGCAACGAGGAGGGCAGCCCGTAAGAGAAGATATTCGTCTAGCAGATCTTTTTCTGTGAGCAGTAGATTTTCGAGCTGGTTTAGAATTTGAGCGATTCTTACTTGCTCTGCCGACTGCCGGAGCCTTTCGCTGGCCTTTTCCAGTTCTTGTGCACGGTCCAAGAGGGCTTGCTGCACAGAGTTACCCATATCAGCTAATTCGAGAAGATCTTCCCGCGACAATTTTTCTTCAAGGGTAAAGGATTGGGAAAGCTCATAGGCACGTTCACGAACTCTTGAGGAAATGGCTCCTGGAGGCAGACGCTCAACAATTCTGAAATTTCTGAATTGGGCTCCGGGTTCCCGGAATTTACAAAAACCCACCCAGCCTTCCTTCAAGGTTAGGTCGACTGTTTGGAAGATGTCTTCCCCGTTTATTTTGCAAAGAATCTGCCCTCCCTGTTCAACCCGTACCGAAAGATGATTCCAGTCACTGGGTTGGTATGCAGGGGAAGGTTTGGTCTCAATAATATTCCAATCAAAAACTCTCGGTCCATTAAAGCAAGTGAGTCGGAGGGATTGGTTGGTAGGGTAAAAACCAAAATGGCGATCCTGCCCATCTGAGCAAAAGACGAGACCCGCGGCACCACTTTCATCTTCAAGTTTAACTTCGACTTCCAGGTCAAACGGGGCGGAGATGATTGAATTTTGGTTGAGGCAAATCATTCTTCCACCAAATCCATTACCCATTCCCGAGGCTTGGATGACGCCCGCGACCTCTTTCCAGTCACCACCCATTGGGCAGACCCATTCCTCTTTATCCAGTTTACCCGTACGGAGCCATTCCTGGATTGGGATCGGGTTCGTTTCATTCAGTAAAGCAGCTAAAGACTGGGAGGGCACACCGAAGCCCATCGCTCCTCCAGATTTAATGGTGAGTACAGCAATCACCTCACCAGCAAGATTGACAACTGGGCTACCACTGCTCCCAGCTTCAATTGGAATGGCAACCTGAACCATGGGGCGACCATCTCCAAACTCCAATTCCCTTATCGCGGCAACCACTCCACGGCTCACACTTAATCCGTACCCCAATGGGTTGCCTACGGATAAAACAGATTCTCCTGGCAAAATCAGAGTGGAATCGCCCAAAGGAAGAGCGGACATGTTTGTGTCGTTGATTCGAAAAAGAACAAGGTCCCGACTTCGATCCATTGCAAGAATTTCCGTGGGATGACAAATTGTGCCATCTGCCAACTCGACCCGAAACTCCCTATGCTCACCGATGACATGAAAGTTGGTGGCAATGACCCCGCCCGAACCTACGACAAATCCTGTACCGACACCCCATGGCCCTCCTCCTCGATTGACGCTGGTAATGGTAACCACTGAAGACTTCACTTTTGCAGCTAACTCTACAAAGGAGTCATTTTTCTGTTCCTCTGCACGGAGTGTAGAGGATAAAAAGCCCCAACAAGTTATGAGTAAGAAGAAATAAATTTCCCGGTTCATTTTGATTCAATCTGAACGAGGATCATTTTACTGCAAACCGGCCATCAGCTTTTGTGAACTTTTTTGAGGTCATACGGATCATGCAGATAACTGATTATCTTCATCGTCTACATCTCCAGAGAATGAAAGCTCATCCTGTTCTTCCCTCTCTGCATCCTTCAGGTTTGCATCCACAAAAGATGAGGGGATTTCCTTTTTAGTACGCACTCCCATCGCTTTGAGTTTCTCAGCCTGCCCAATGAGGTTTCCAGGCCCACTAGATAACTGGCCAACTGCACGCTCATGTGCCCCCATGGCTTTATTTAGGGATTTCCCCACTTCATCTAAGTTGCCCAGAAATCCGGTAAACTTGTCAAAAAGTAAGCCAGCTCGTTTGGCAATGTCTTGGGCATGCTTGTTTTGTTTTTCTAACTTCCAAAGGTTGGAAACCGTTTTGATGGTAGCCATAAGGGTAGAAGCAGTGATCAGAGCAATCTTGCGATCAAAGGCATATTGATAGAGTTCCGAGTCTTCAGCTAACGCTGCCCCGAATGCGGGTTCTATAGGGATGAAGAGAAGGGTGAAGTCTGGGCATGTTAACTCATCAATAGACGAGTAGTCTTTGGCAGATAATTCATCGATATGCTTACGCACCGAGCTCAAATGTTCCTTGAGGGCTTTTTTTCGTTCCTCTTCCGAGTCTGCTGAAATGGATCTTTCGTATGCAGTAAGGGATACTTTGGCATCAATGATTAACTGGCGGTCTCCGGGAAGAAAAATGATGGCATCCGGACGTTTGCCATCAAAACTCGATTGCATGGAAAACTCCTGGTTTTTGGTAAGACCAGAGGCTTCCAAAGCCCTTTCCAAAATAAATTCCCCCCAGTCTCCCTGTTTTTTAGAATCTCCTTTGAGGGCACGGGTCAGGTTGCGTGCGTCCTCGCTTAGTTGGTTTTGGGCTTGTTGCAGGCCAGATACAAATTCCCGAAGAGCCACATGGCGGTGTGCGTCTTTCTCATGCAGTTCCTCCACTTTTTTACGAAACTCACGGATATCTTTATCCAAGGGTTGCAGAACCGTTTTAATCTTTTCCTGATTGAGTTCGGAAAATTTTGCTGATTTCTGATCAAAAATTCGGTTGGCCAGATTTTCAAATTTTTCCTGCATTTGCTTGGCGGATTCAATCTGCTCTGATGTTTGTTCCTTGAGTCGTCTTTCCAATTCGGAGTTGTGAGCCGTTAACCGAGCACCATCGGTTTCTGATTTTAATAATTTTTCTCGCAGGTCCTTTTCTATTTCTGTGGAATTTAGATTACTTTGCTTCAGCAGTTCAATCTCCTTGGTTAAGGACCGATTCTCTTGTTCTTGATGGTGGAGCCTTTCAGAAAAAGTGGATTCATTTTTAAGACCTGCTTGGCGCTGACGAATGAAGTAACCGAGGAACAGGACCAATCCCAATGCGAGCCCTGCGAGTAGATAAATGATAGATTCCACCTACTCAAAGTGGGTTCGTCGGAGAGGGTTGTCAAGACTGCCGCGGTTCAGAACTTGATTTGGGTATCTCTCCTCAAATTTGGAGGTTCGACTCAATTTCCAGTCTTGCTCATTTTCACTGGATTAGAAAAGGATATGTTTATGATGAAGTGGAAAATTGGTTTTTTTATTTATTGTGGTCTTGTGCTTTATTTATCCTCCCTTTCGCCCAAAGAAATTCCGGATGCGGCATTTTCTATACCCGATGAAGCGATACACTTTGTTGAGTACGCACTGATGGGGGTTCTGGGATGGGGAGCCTTTGGGCGGGGTAGCTCAGGTTTTCCGTGGGCCATTTTTGCTTTTTGCTGCTGTTTTGGGATCGCGGATGAATGCTTTCAGGATTGGCTGAATCGTTCCCGAACTGCAGATGTTTGGGATACTGCTGCAGATGCTATCGGGGCATTTGCTGGCCTTTTGCTATCGATGGTTTTTTGGAAGCGATAGGCTATTTCACTCACACAAATGGAAACTAAGACAAACAGATGAAAGAAGATCATCCACAAGAAACCCGTAGCTTAACACGCCGGGGTCTAATGAAAACAGGTATCGCTGGGATCGCCGGTGCAGGCACTCTTATTTCTGGGCTAACTTCAGCTTGTGCGCAGGAAAAAGCTTCGTCCTCCAAGAGACTTGGGAATATCCGACAGTCGGTGGTGTATTGGTGCTATTCTAAGCATTGGTCGGTCGAAGAGACCTGCCAGCATGCACTTGATCTCGGTTGTGAAAGTATCGAACTAGTAGGTCCAAAGGATTGGCCCACGCTCAAAAAATACGGACTTACCTGTGCGATCGCTCCCATTGATGTGGAGGGAAAGCCTTTTGTTAAGGGATTTAATAATCCCGAATATCATCCCTGGTTACTTGATGTAACCAAGAAAGCGATCGATGAATCGGCAGACTTCGGATGTCCGAATGTGATCGCTTTTACTGGTTTTAGCGAAGGATTTTCCAGGGAAGATGGAGCCAGGAACTGTATCGATGGTTTCAAAAAGCTTGCTGGTTATGCGGAGAAAAAGGGAGTCACTGTTTGTCTTGAAATGCTCAATAGTCGGGTAGGAGGACATCCCGATAAAGGGCATCCAGGTTATCAGGGGGATCATATTGATTACTGCATGGACATCTTACATGCGGTGGGATCCCCTCGGGTTAAACTACTCTTTGATGTGTACCATGTTCAGGTTATGGATGGGGATGTAATCCAGAGAATTAAGGAATGTGGAGATATGATTGGTCATGTTCATACGGCAGGAAATCCAGGGCGTGGAGAATTGGATCAAAACCAGGAACTCAATTATGTTCCCATCATGAAAGCTCTGCTTGAGATAAACTATCAAGGTTTTGTGGGGCAGGAATTCATCCCCACAGGTAACCCATTGGCCAGTTTAAAACAGGCTGTGGAGCTTTGTGATGTGTAACTTGATTTTTGTATAAATCTTAGTTTATGAAGGGTGGGCTTAGATTCGTAGATTTATTTTGCGGGATAGGCGGGTTTCGTCAGGCACTCGAAAAAAGAGGCCATCGATGTGTACTTTCTTCGGATTGGGATCCTCATGCCCAATTCATCTATGAAAAGAACTACGGGGAGAAGCCTCTTGGGGATATAAATGAAATCGAAACCAGAGACATTCCAGCCCATGACATCCTTTGTGGTGGCTTCCCGTGCCAACCTTTTAGTATTTCAGGAAGACAGCGGGGGTTTGAAGATGCTCGAGGCACTCTCCTGTATCAAATCCTTCGGATTGTTGAGCACTCCCAACCGAAAGTGATCTTGCTTGAAAATGTCCGAAATTACCTAACCCACCAAAAGGGTCGTACTATGGAGGCGACCTTAAAACTATTAAGAGATGCTGGGTATGATGTATTTTTTGAGGTCCTGAACTCCTCTGACTTTGGTGTGCCCCAAAAAAGAGAACGGTTATTTTTTGTCTGTTTTCGAAAAGATTCTGGGGTAGATAAATTCCAATTTCCACAGCCTGAGGAGGTTGATGTAGCTCTGGAAGATATCTTACTTCCAGAACATGATTCCAGGCTGAGCTCTCTCTGGGTGGATAGGGATGATCTTAGATTGCGGGATTCGCTGCCTACGGAGCGATCTAATAAACCGCTTCGGGTAGGCACGGTTGGTAAAGGGGGGCAAGGAGAGCGAGTATACAGCCCCAAAGGGCATGCGATTACCCTTTCAGCCTTTGGGGGAGGAATTGGTGCTAAAACCGGGATGTATCTCTTCGGGCATCGAATCCGAAGGCTTCACCCTTTGGAATGTCAAAAAATAATGGGTTTCCCGGATGATTTTATTTTGGATGAAAATCCCAATGTGTCGTACAAGCAATTCGGGAACTCGGTAGCCGTTCCCGTGGTCTCCGCTTTAACCAAGGAAATTGAAAAAGCCTTGGCAAAAGCCAGCTTGCTGGCTGCATAACGAAGGAGGTTAATTATGTTTGCGAAGCGGTCTGCTCAAAACACATGCTGGTGTCTGTTTGGTTGTGCTCTTGGAGATTTGGGTACGATCTTTGGCTTTCAGTTGTATTACTCCCCCCATCCTATTCCTGAGGATTGGTGGATGACGGTCTGGGTACTGGCCATGGTTGCTGGGATTTGCACCAGTGTGATCCTTGAAACCCTGATCTTGTGGAGACAAGTTGGCCCACTGGAGGCATTTAAGACTGCAGTGGGAATGAGCATGGTCTCAATGGTTTTAATGGAAGCAGCTATGAACCTGGCGGACTATGGAATGATGGGGGCACCGGCAATCACCCTAGGTGTTCTACCGTTTACCCTTGGGGCAGGTTTTCTAGCGGCTTGGCCCTACAATTATTGGCGTCTTAAAAAGCACGGACATTGCTGTCATGGCTAATCCGATATTCATATTTTTGATTTCTTTTCTATCCTTGCCCTTTCCTGTGCAAACTAACTAGATTCGAGAAAAATGAAACTGCTCTACCGAGAAGATGTTGAAGAGGCTGGGTACGACCTCCCAGCGGAAGGGCTCTGTGCCAATATTGGCGAGAAGGAAATGTCGGCCCTTAAATTCGGTGGGGATTGGGTATTGGCTCGAGATGAAGTTTTGGTCGCCGATGGCCATGAGCAACAGTTTCTATACATGGTGGTCCAAGGTCAGGTTGGGATTTACAAGGCCGATGACCAAGGTCGGAATCAGGAAATTGCCTCTTTAGGGGCAGGGGCTGCATTTGGAGAAATGGCTTTTCTCAGCGGCGGAGTGGCTTCGGCCACTGTGCAAGCCGTGGGGGAGTGTATCCTCTGGAGAATGAACCATGAAAGACTTCTTGAGTTTATTGGGGAGAATGGATTTGCCGGTGGGCAGTTATGTTTAAATGTTGCCAGCATTCTTTCCGGTAGGTTGATCGACGGGAATCGCAAGGTCCTCGATATGGGGAGGGACTTACAGGAATCGCTGCTTCATTTACAGTCCGCATCGGATGCAGATCAAAAGAAGTCTGAAGCTCTTAAGCAGATGCAAAGCAAAGTCTCTAACATGCAAAATGCATTTAAGGGCAGTGCGGTTAAAAAATCTGGTCTGAGCCCGTTAACCCTTGTTGCTTTTGCACTAGCTGGTCTAAGCACGCTGGGGATGGTGGGTCTTTTTCTGTCGATTGATGATTCAATTGCAGAACGAGCGGACACCTTGGCTAAAGAGGTCGAAAAGCTTGAAAAAAATGAAGATTTTTATCTCCAACTGAAAAAACAATTAGAGGGGGAGAATGCCGAAATGGTCCAAGAGACAAGTGCCCTTAGGCAGGATAAAGAGAGCCTCAAGCAAGAAGTCGCCGATTCCGCTGAACAAGTGGATGAACTCAAAGATGAAATACGCAGCCTAGAGCGCGATCTTAGTCGTGCAAAAGACGACATTGTGCGTGCCCAAAGAGCTCGCCCCGTTGAAGTCGAACCGGTGGACTCAGGTAAGCCTGTGGTGAGCCAAACCTTTGTGGATGAAGTGATCAAGTGGGCTCATAAATATTCCACCTTAGCATTTCCTGCTGAAGTTTCGGTGGTCAATCAACCTGTCACCCTGATGGATCGTTCCCAGCAGGTTCAGGTGCCTGTTTCTCCGGGTGGAAAGCTTCGAGCCACCCGGTTCCATCCATCTGCAAAAGACTACCTGGTTGTGGCTCAGTTAAACAGCGATAAACTTCTAGCCACCATTAAAATTGACAATACCAGCTTGGTTGAATCTTTGGCCCAAAAGTATACTAAGCATATGAACTCTATGGGAAATTCAGTCAAGAATCCCTACGAAAAAAAAACTCTAGATAACTCGACTGGTTCCTTTAAATCACTGGGAGATGCATCTGCTGCATCTTTTAAAAGCCCTATATCAAGTGTTTCGGGTGAGGCTCAACCAACTTCATCAGGCACCCTTATTCAGAGTAAAGCACTGATGCCACAAAAGAGTGAGGACTTTTTAAAAGCGACCGATCCAGGTTCCATGTCCAGTTCTCAAAACGACCATGGTACGGGGTGTGTATGTAAGGATTGCCGGGCAAAAAAAATCGGCAAGGGCAGTTTGTTTCCAGAATAAAGTTCTTACAGCGGAGAAAATAAGGCATAAATTCCCGCACCTGCCAATGCGGAGATTACCGATATAATCAGGTAGGCATTTTGATTATTCCATCGGGTAAATCTTTCCCACCCCGAGTACCAATAGACGGAAACCTCTTCCCCGTGGCGATACCTTTGAAGATCTTCCAGGAAGGCGGTGGCATTGGAGAATCGATGACCCCGGGAACGATGCAATGCCTTCATACAAATTGCCTGTAAATCCCTTGGTATTTTTCTTTCAGGTGCCACTTCTCTCGGTAAACGGTAGGGTTCTTCTAAAAGCTTCTGTTTAATTTCTGTAATATCATTTCCTTGCAGAAAAGGTTGTAAGGTAAGCATCTCAAAGAGGAGGATGCCGAGGGCAAATACATCTGATTTTTCATCCAAGTCACTCAACCCACGGGCAATTTCTGGAGTCATGTACAAAGGGGTACCGTAATGAATCCCACTTCGGGTAAGGCTGAGGTCTTTTGTATTTCCTTCCTCGCCAAGCTCTTTGGCCAAGCTTTTGCCACCCATTACTTTGGCAAGCCCCCAATCGAGCACATAAACCTCACCAAATTTACCTACGATGATGTTTGCGGGCTTTAAGTCTCGGTGAACCACGCCAATCTCGTGAGCATAGGCAATAGTTTGGGAAACCTGGATAAGAATATCAAGTAAGCGGGGTAGGGGGAATTTATCCACTGCTTCAGGGACTTCGTGTTTTAGATCGAGGAGGATTTGGCGCAGGTCTTGTCCGTATACCCTCTTCATGGTGAAGAACAACTGACCAGCACGATCCCGTCCAAGTTCATAAACCGGTACGGTGCCAGGGTGCTGAATATTAGCGGTTACCCGAGCTTCTCGGACAAATCTTTGTGTCTCAATATCCGAGTCCTGCAAATCTTGATGCAGTGTTTTGTAGGCAACTTTTCGGTGCAGGTTAACATCTTCGGTAAGGTATAACTTTGCGGTTCCCCCTTCGCTCAGCGGTTTCAGTTCATCATATTTTAAAGAACCACTTTTCCATGCACGTGGAAGGAGCTCATCTGTCTTCTCCTGATTAAGGCGATGGTTTTCCTCCTCTTTTTTGATCACAATAGGTAACTGAAATTCAAATTAATCTAGTTTTGCCAAGGGTGCAAGGAGGCGATGAAATTAAGGTCGACTGGGCATTTTCCCACCAATGTGTTTGGTTTTTCTTTTGCGGGCCAGGGCCATTTGTTTTTGTCTCTCGCGAAGCCCCTCTTTTCTTTCGGGGGAAAGTTTGGATGCACACCTTGGGCAGGATACGCCAGCTTCGAATTCTGGGGACTGGTAGTCATCTTTAGCAAGTGGCCAACGGCATGAAAAGCAAAGCTCGGTAGTGCCATCTGCAAGTCCGTGAACCACAGATACCCGGTGGTCAAAGACAAAACATTCCCCCCGCCACTTGCTCTGTTCTGGGCTCATTTTCTCGAGATAATTCAGAATCCCACCTTTTAAATGATAGACTTCCTCGAACCCGTTTTGAACCAAGTGTGCCGAAGCCTTCTCGCAGCGGATTCCACCCGTGCAAAACATGGCCACTTTTTTCTTTTTTGAATTACCCCATCTTTGATCCACAAAGTCGGCCCATTGACCAAAGGTTTGGGTTTTTGGATTAATGGCTCCATCGAAGCTACCGATCTCGACTTCGTAATCATTTCTTACATCAATCACCTCAACATCTGGCTGAGAAATGAGATCATTCCATGCCTCGGGTTCAACATATTTACCTGAGCCATTCGAGGGGAGAATGGAGGGGTCTCCAAGTGTAACGATCTCGGGCCTTATAAGGATCCGCAGGCGGTAAAAAGTCGACCGTGGGGTCATCATGGATCGGATAGGAAGGTCCGTGAATCGATTGTCTTTGCAAATGAAGCCAAGAAACTTGTCCAGTCCATCCGGTGATCCGGAAAGAGTGCCGTTGATTCCTTCATTCGCCAAAATTAAGGTGCCTGATATTTGCTCTTTTTCTCCTATTTCTTGGAGCTTTGGCTTCCATTCAGTGTGCTCAGGAAACTCAGCAAATTTATAGAAGGTGATGACTTTTTGGTTCATCTATGATCCGAACTGAATGAGCGAAGCCGAATTATCCGCGAACCGTTTGTAGCCAGAAATCGGCCATCAGGGCCGAGCCATTGGGAGTAGGGTGCACCCCATCTCCAGCCCAATGCTGAGGGGGCGCATATTTAATGGCCTCATCAAACATCTCCTGAAAAGGAACAAATGCAGTCGAAAATGTATCCGAGACCTTGCGGGCGGATGCTCGGTATCGGTCGAATTCTGGAAACCAGTTTTCTTGGACGGCTCCACATTTTAAAACAAAGGGTTCACAAATAACCAGCTGAACATTGGGGAGGGCTTTGCGTGTTCTCTCCAAAAGGGCCATGTAATCATCCTCATATCTTTGCACGGTGCCATCATACTTGCCCTGCAATCCATGCCAGATGTCATTTACACCAATAAGAATGCTGAGGATATCAGGCTTGTGATCGAGGCAGTCCCGTTGCCACCTTGCATCGAGTTGATGGACTTTATTACCCGAAATACCACGGTTAAAGATGGTAAGGTTTAAGTTCGGACGACTGGCGAGGAGGGCAGATGTGGCCATACTTGCATATCCGTTCCCCATAGAAATTTGATCATTGGGTTTTGGGGACTCCCGGTTTTGACGACGGGCATCGGTGATTGAGTCACCTTGAAATAAAATGGTCATACCCTTTTCCAGACGAATCTTTGGGGGTGTTCCCTTTTTTTGTGCGTGTGCGGTCGAAGCCAAACTTGAAGCGATTCCTGAAAGAGCGAATCCTCCAAGCAACTTCCTTCTCGAAAAAGCGGGTAATTCCATCATGGCTCGATCAAACAAATTTCCCTGTTCTGTGGCAATGAGTAACTCGATTGATTTTGACGCTTGCCCAAGTGGGGGAGGGATCGGCATTTTACCGCAAATGAATCCAGAACAAGCACTCCTAGACAAAAATATAACTTTACCTCCCACCCCAGTGGCAGCAGGTATGTATAAACCCATGATGATTAGTGGTAATCTCGCTTACTTATCCGGTCATTTGCCCATATTGGCAGACGGAACCATGCTGGTGGGGCAGGTTTCGGTTGATTGCACCGTGGAGGAGGGGAGCGTAGCCGCCCGCCAAGTGGGTCTAAATATGCTGGCCACTTTACGGGTAGGGTTAGGCTCTCTGGATCGCATATCCCGAGTCATAAAGTTGCTTGGCTTAGTCAATTCACCCGCTGGTTTTACCCAACACCCCTTGGTGGTCAATGGATGTAGTGAACTCCTTAAAGAAATCTTTGGAGATGATATGGGAGTTGGTGCAAGAAGTGCATTTGGGGTGTCTGGTTTACCCGCAGGTGCCATCGTCGAAGTCGAGGGTATCTTTGAGCTGAAGGAGTGAGCTTCCCGAAAAAGGTTCTGACCTTACTTATACTCTTCCTGGTTGGTGTTTCTTTTCTACTTATTTTTCACAGTCAGCTCCTTACTTTGTATGGCAACTGGTTCGTGGTAAGAAATGCACAACCGTATGCAGATGCGATTATTTGCCTTTCCGGGGACCGGGAGACCCGTACACCGGAGTGCTTAAGGCTGTGGAAAAATAAATTCGCTCCCAGGCTGTTTGTTACTCAGGAAAAGCCGAAAAACAAAGAATTTAACCAGTTAGAGCTTAGCCATTTGGAGTTTGCTCGTGCAGTAACCAAGCGAATGAAATTGGATGCGAAGTGGGAACTACTGCCATCGTTGAGTGATGGGGCCACTTCGACCTTTGATGAAGCTGAGGATGTCCTTGCGTTGTCAAAGGCTAAAGGTTGGCAAAGAATAATTTTGGTCACCGATGAATTTCATACCCGCCGGTCTTTGCTTGCTTTTGAAAAGGTATTGGATGGGAGCGGGGTTGAGGTGCAGGTTGCAGGAGCACCCAACGAGGTCTTTAGCGTG
>JAQCIX010000034.1 GCA_027593365.1 Verrucomicrobiota bacterium | reverse complement strand
CAACCATGCCTGGTGATTGAACCAGTACGGGAAAAAATGAGAGAGTACGGAGAAGCCTATTTGCGAAAAGAGGTTCTTGAAACATGCAAAAAGCGATTTGCAGAGTTCTCTATTGAGCGAGTCTTTTTTGAAAAACATCTCCCTGTGGATGCTCGCCATAATGCCAAAATTCACCGGCTCTCATTGGGAAGAAAATGGAGCCAGTTCATCACTCGGAAGCCAGACCTCGGAAAGATAAAATGAAAATTTTAGTCACCGGTGGTTTGGGATTTATTGGTTTCCGGCTGGTTCAAAACTTGATCGATCAGGGCCATGAGGTTCATGCCCTGGGAAGAACCCAAAATCCGCCCAAAACAAAACTAATTCACGGACTTCATTACCACTCTCATGATTTATCCCGTTCAGTTTTATTGGCCGACTGGTTTCAGGGAACCGATACTGTTTTTCATGTGGCCGCCAAAGCTGGGGTAGGAGGACGCTTCACAGAATATTTGGATGCCAATGTGGTCTCCACAGAAAAGCTTCTCGAAGCTTCAAAACAAGCGAAGGTGAAAAGATTTATCTATACCAGCACGCCTAGTGTGGTTTTTTCCAAACTTCCAATCCGCAACGGTAAAGAATCACTTCCCTACTCCACCGAAAATTTTTCTCCCTATGCCACCACCAAAGCTTTAGCTGAAAAATCTGTGCTTCGTGCAGATGAAAGATCTGGCATGCGAACCATCGCATTGCGTCCCCATTTAGTCTGGGGAGCTGGCGATCCGCATTTGCTACCCAGGGTGATTGCTCGTCATAAAGCCAGGAAATTTAAAATTGTGGGGAATGGGAAAAACAAAGTGGATCTGACCCATGTGGATAATGTGGTCCATGCCCACCTTTGTGCCTTGGAATCTATGCTTTTAGACCCATCGCTTGGTGGAAAATCCTATTTTATTGGACAGGATGAACCTGTCTTCCTTTGGGAATGGTTAAATCAAATTTTTTCTGAAATAGGTCTTCCGATTCTCGAAAAATCTGTATCTTTTAAAACTGCCTATCAACTGGGCTCAATCATTGAGAAAATATGGGGTGGGCTTCGCATTAAGAGCGATCCTCCGATGACTCGATTTGTCGCCTGCCAGCTTGCTCAGGATCATTGGTTTTCATCGGATGCTGCCCAAAAGGATTTAAACTACCAGCCCATTCTTACCATGGGTCAGGCTCTTGAAAAAACCTTACCGTGGTTCAAGAGCCTCTAAGCCTCAGGTTTTCTGGGCACGGTTCAATTCATACAACAAGCAAGCTACACTTACATTTAAGTTCAGGGAACTCGCAGTGCCTTTCATTGGGATCTTGATCCACTGTAGATCTTGGTTTTTCCAAAACTCGCCCAAGCCATGCTTTTCGCTCCCGAAGATTAAGGCAGTAGATGTGGGCATTGTGCTGTCTCCCAATTGAAGATCCGTATGCGAGCTGGTTGCCCATATCGACCGGTTGGAACTTTTTAACCAAGTAAGCACATCATCTTTTGTTCCCTTGGCTACAGGCAAGGAACCCATTAATCCACGGGAAGAACGAACCACATTGGGGTTAAAAAAGTCTACAGCCGGTTCGGATAAAATGACCCCGGTTCCTCCAAATGCCTCCACGCTACGCAGGATCGCACCCAAGTTTCCGGGCTTTTCAACTTCATCCAAAACCACAATGGGTCCAGCATCCGGGAAATGAATTTTTTCGAGCTCAATATCCCAGGTGCTGACCATACCGATCCAACCATGCTCGGAAGAACGATAGGATGCTTTTGCGAAAGCAGCAGGTGAAACTTTTATGATTTGAATTCCCGCATTTTTAAACTCTAGGGTTTCGTCATCTTCCCGGGTTTCATCGATGTCTGGTAAGGAATAGTAAATTTCACTTATAACCCTCCCTGCTTTTACCAAGAACTGTAGTTCACTTTTCCCTTCGACAAAAAACATTCCACGATCTTTTCGGCGTCTTGGAGATTCTCGGAGCTTGACCAACTCCTTAATGCGGGAATTAGCCGGACTATCTATGAACAAATTCATGTCCTCTTAAAAAAAGGGTTTTGCCGATCGAGGGCGAGCCCGTTACGAACCATGAGCATATGAACCGTGAACCGAAAGGCTTTATTGCCCAGCCCTACCCCTACCACCATGAGCTTGAACTGCTCATTTCCGACATCACCAACCTGGGCGTGGGGATCGGTCGAGATAACGGATGGGTGATTCAGGTGCCCTTTTGCTGGCCGGGTGAGAAAGTGCGAGTGAAGATTTTTCGCAACCATAGTAACTATTCCCAGGCAGACTTGGTCGATGTGATCACTCCATCCAACGACAGGATTGAACCGGTCTGCAAACTTCATGGCACTTGTGGGGGCTGCCAATACCAAGGTGCTCGTTATGAAGCACAGCTTCATTGGAAACGCCAGCAGGTTGAAAACTCGCTTGTACGCCTAGGAAAAATTTCTGTGCCCGTCAGCCCAGTGATCCCCTCTCCCAAACCGTTTGGGTATCGGTCCAAACTCACACCCCATTACCAGGGAGGCAGACAGGGTGAAGACCTAACCATTGGCTTCTTAAAAAATGGTTCCAGAAGGGCATTGGTTGATGTATCTCATTGCCCCATCGCCACCGATGCGATTAACGAAGCCCTACCAGGTGCCAGGGAGGAGCTCCGCACAGCTCCCAAAAGGAAAAAAGGCGGAACCCTGCTCCTACGCCATGTACTGGAAGGTGTAGTTACAGACCACAAGCAACTGGTCAGTGAAAAGGTGGGGAATCTTACATTTCACTTTAAGGCCGGTGAATTCTTTCAAAATAATCCCTTTATTCTTCCACAATTAGTTGAGTATGTGGTGACCCAAGCGAATGCGGAAGAGAATAACCTGCTTGTCGATGCCTATTGTGGAGGGGGGCTTTTTGGGCTGAGTGCTGCATCCAGATTTAAGCAGGTTGTGGGTATCGAAATTAGTCGAGAAGGCTTTGAAGGGGCTCGGACCAATGCACAGATCAATCGGATTGAAAATGCTCAATTCTTTTTGGGGGATGCCTCGTCTATTTTTCAGGAAGTTCAGGAGTATTCGGGCTCTGCCGCTTTGATCATTGATCCACCGAGGCGTGGATGCGATCCAGATTTCCTCAAACAGGCAATCGCTTTTTCTCCAACGAGAATTGTTTATGTCTCATGTGAGCCCGCCACCCAGGCACGGGATGCCCAGATTCTTATTGAGGCTGGGTACCGGGCTGTGGCCGCTCAACCCTTTGATCTTTTTCCGCAGACGAGGCATGTGGAAAATGTTCTGACCCTGGTGCGCTAAATCGATTCAGGTGCTTTACGATTCTGGGTCCAGGCCAACGAAGCATAAAGCTTGGTCCACTCTTTTCTTTGGCTTTCCAGATCCTTGGGCCATTCTTTGGTCGAAACTTCCTCTGCCAAATCTGAAGCGATGAGATGAAGAAACCTTTTTTCGATCTTTGGATGATCCAAGTCTGGCCAACTCCCCAATTCTAAAGTTCCCTGTAGCAGGACGCCCTGCCTGGTCCGTTTCATCGCCGCGCCCCCAAGTTTTTGGGTGCAATCCACATCCATTAAATCTCTACCCACTGGCTCATTAAAACAGTCTCCGGGTATACCTGCTTTTGGTTTTTTGGGACAAGGCATAAGGTTGTTCAGGATACCCTGCTCCGATAGGGCCTCTCCCCATCTTCGGTGAACCTGTGCGTAAAAATCCATCGGTGACATTTCTGCACCCTTGCTCCCCCGGGGCACAATCAGACAGTAAGTCAGGTCCTTTCCATGGCGGACAATCCCACCCCCGGTGGGTCGGCGGGTCAGGGAAGATAGGTTCAGGCCGGTTTCCCGGACCACCCATTCTGCTTTTTGCCCGTATCCAAAAGTCACTTGCGGTAACGACCAGCCATAACGGCGAAAAATTGGTCCCTTCCATGCCTCAACCCTGTTTAACAACCACATATCCGTAGCCATATTTTCGGACCCGGATTCTTTTCGGAAAGGTAGGTGAAATAGACTCATTTAAAACCTAGGCGTGTAGCATTGCGGGTCATCCACATTTTCTCGATACCACGAATATAGACTGGGGGGTAAATGTAACTCATCCAATTGTTGCTCCAAAGTATAAGGCTGGGTTTTGACCTTGCTGATCAATGGGGCCAATTCGAAAGTTAATCGAGCAGGCCTGTCTCCAAAAGTAGCTTCAGCTTCCTTGAGCGAAAGCGCATGGAGATATTTTTTGTTCAGACCAAACTTTTGCAAAATGCGTTTTCCCAACTCGTAACGGGTTACCACTTCGGACCCACACCAGTGAAAGAGACCATTCAAATTGGGCCGCTCCACTAATTCGACGAGTAACTGAGCCACATTCTCTGCTGAGCTGGTTTGCCTGTACTCATCCGTAAAAAGATTAGGGGTCTGCCCCTGGGCCAATGCGTTCAGGATTCTCTCGTGCGGACTACGGTCCCCTCTTGGACTGTTTCCATTTAACAGGGTGATTCGTAAAACGACCAGGTTCTGATCCGTCACTTTTAAAACTTGCTTCTCCGCCTCCAACTTTTGCCTTCCATACTCACTCAAAGGATTGGTTTGGTCGGTGGACCGGTAGGGAGATCGCGTACCATCAAAGACCATATCCGTAGATATATGGATGTATCTTGCTCCGAGGTGGGAGGATACTTCCGCCAACTTTCTAGCTGTATCAACATTGATTAGGTGAGCATAGGCAGGGTCCTGATCCACTTGGTCAGGGGATGACACAGCGGCACAATTAATCAGGGCATCCGGCCACTGATCAAAAAGCTCGCGAATCACCAGATCAAACTCATGCAAAGATAATGGGCAAGTTTCATATCGACCTTTGGGCTCAGTCCATGGGCGGTTCGAATAAGCGAGCAACTTGTGGCCCCGAGCCAGAACCTCCTGGCAAACGGAGTGTCCTAAAAGACCCGTTGCACCCATAACTGCTATCTTCATTCACTGTAGGATAATTCATTCTGCAAAAGTCTCAATACGCGATCTACCCAAAGGGGATAGAATTACCCCCTTTCCTAGCTTGCACCCTAAGATTAGGAAGGATATTGTAAGAGTTTAAATGAATTTATCCCAACTTGCGAATGATCGCATCTTAGACCAACCAGTCTACGAACCCGGAAAACCCATCGAAGAGGTAGCCAGAGAATTTGGGCTACATCTGGATCAAATTTGCAAGCTTGCTTCCAACGAAAACCCATGGGGTGCATCCGAATTAGCCAAGCAAGCAGCCATTCAGGCGTTGGAAAAAGTACACCTTTACCCAGATGGATCTGCTCATGCATTAACTGAACGTCTGGCCACCTTGCATTCCCTCAATCCATCCCAATTTGTATTGGGGAATGGTTCCAACGAGATCATCGAATTACTTGGGCATGTCTTTTTGGAACCCGGAGATGAGCTCATTTGTGGAGAATTTGCTTTTGTAGTATACAAGTTGGTTGCCCTGCTCATGGGTGCGAAACCCGTAGAGGTACCAATGCCTGGACTCGCTCACGACCTCAACCAAATGAAGAGTGCAATCACCGATCGCACCAAGCTTGTGTTTCTACCCAGCCCTAATAACCCAACCGGTACCGCCAACACGGAAGAGGAAATTTTTCAATTTGTCCGTTCCCTTCCTGAGCATGTTATCTTTTGCTTCGATGAAGCCTATGCAGAGTATTTGGATAGCCCGCCCGATCTTCGTCCACTGATTGAGGAGGGCAGGAAAGTGATATGCTTGCGCACCTTTTCAAAAATTCATGGCCTGGCTGCTTTACGAATTGGCTACGGGTACAGCTCCCCAGAAATGATCTCTTTGCTCCAAAGGGCACGCCAACCCTTCAATGTTAATTCAGTGGCACAGGCCGCTGCTTTGGGTGCCCTGCAAGATTCCGCTTGGGTAACCCAGTGTAAAAAAAGGAACCAGGATGGATTGGAACAACTTGCTCAAGGTTTACAAGACCTCGGGATTGAATACGTTCCCAGCCATGCAAATTTTATTCTTTCTAAACCCGGCAATGGCCGGTCCTTATTTCTAGAACTCCAAAAACAAGGAATCATTACCCGGGCTCTAGGCCCACTTCTTTCCGACTATCTAAGAATATCTGTTGGAACTGAGGAAGAAAATATCCGCCTCCTTACTGCACTTGAAAAAGCATGTTCAGTCTATGGGGCGAAATTATGACCACGCTCCATATCCCCCCCACCTTTTCCTTCACGCTTTTAATTCTTTGGGTATTTTGCCTGGTTACCGGTTTGTATGTTGGGGTCTTTCGTTCGATGATCGACCGCATCCGGGCAGGTATATCCACTCCTCCAGGAGAGGGCTCAAAATCGGGTAAATTTTTGGATTTTATATTGCGCGAGCCCAACCATGCCCGTCCGTTGCATGTTGAATCTGCTTTGCTCTCTGCCACTCAGTTATTTTTTGGGTTCTTTTATGTTTTCACGGCTTGGTTTCCTGCCCCCTCATTTTTCAGTTTCCTAATCTGCTTTGCACTTTCCTTTTTTACCGAACGCTTATTTTCCGGTGCAATCCCCAGGATACTCGCTTCTTCACCAAGGGCTGCCATTCACTTGGCTGTAGGCTATTCCTTTACCTTATTGGCAAGGTTGGTTTCCTGGCCTTTTTCATTCATTCTTCTTTCACTGGAAGCACGATTTTCCGAAAATAATCCATACGGCGAGGAAGGCAGCCCTGAAGAGAATGAAGTGGCTGATCATATACGTACGCTTTCTCGGGAGGGCTCCAATCTGGACCCCGATATTGCTGAAATTGTCGGGAATACCCTGGAGATGGGTCAGCTAAAAGTTCAGGATATCATGGTTTCCCGCAAACAAGTGCAAATCCTCGATGTGGAGGATGGGCTGGAAAGAAACCTTGAGATTGCAAGATCATGTGGACACACACGCTTACCCCTTTGCGAGGGCGATCTCGACCACTGCCTTGGGATCATCCATGTTAAATATGCGTTTCGATTGCTTGGCAATGACCCAGAAAAGCTTTCCCTCCGATCGATCACCAAAGCCCCGGCTCGGGTCTCCGCTGAGGACCCACTTCCCCTTGCCCTTCGCAAAATGATGAAATGGAAAGTTCACATGGCTTTAGTTGGGGACGAGTTTGGTGGCGTAGATGGGGTGATCACCCTGGAAGATATTCTGGAAGAAGTGGTCGGGGAGATTCAGGATGAATTTGATGCGGATGAAAAAGATATCGAAGAGGTTAATAAAGATCACTGGAAAATATCCGGACTTACCCCCCTACACGAGCTGCCTGAAGAGATGGGGATCGATGAGGAAGAAGAGGAGGTTGCAAGTTTTGGGGGTTTAATCACTCAGGAATTTGGGAAAATTCCAGAACCGTACGAAACCCTTAAATTGGGCAACCTTGATGTCACCATCCTCGAAGCCGATGAAACAAGTGTTGGGTTGGCGGAAGTTCGGTTAATCCGAAAGGATGATCAAGAAAAGGGATCCGCAGTAGAGTAATCTCTTAGCCTAAAACCGGTTAGTCTCTGGGAAAAAGGATCATTTTTTGACCCAGAGCAACCCCTTCAATACGGGTTCCCCATTCTAATCTACCCGCCCATGCAGCAGCCGGTTCCTGGCCCATGCATTCCGCAATTTTGGCGTGGACACCCGGCATGACGGGTGCGAGCAGTTCATTGGCTAAGCGTAAGCCCTCAAGCATGGTAGCCAGGCTGGTCGCCAAAGCCTTTTGGTCTTCCTCTTTATCTGACTTGGCGAGCTTCCAGGGTGCTCTCTCATCTGCATATTTATTAATTGCCCGAACAAAACCAATGGCTTCTTCCAGGGCCAGATGAAACTGAAATGTATCATAGAACTCCAAAACTTTGGCAGAGACTTCGCCCCACTTAGACTGCAGCCCTTTCTCCAAATCCTCAGACAATTCCTGTGCCGGAGCATTCCCGTCAAAATATTGGTGGCACATGTGAACCAACCGGCTGACCAAGTTACCGAGATCATTTCCAAGTTCTCCCTTGTAACGGGATGAAAACCGCTCCAAGGAAAATTCTGCATCCTGGCCGACCGTCATTTCCCGCATCACAAAAAAACGGAAGGCATCGGCCCCGTATTGATCAACCAATGCCAATGGGCTGACCGTCTCTCCAGTACTTTTGGACATCTTTGCCCCGGAAGTCGTCCACCACCCATGGGCCAATATCTGTTTGGGTAAAGCCAGGTTACAAGCTTGGAGCATGATTGGCCAGTAAACCGCATGCGGAGGAGCCAGGATATCCTTACCGATTACATGAACATCAGCTGGCCAATACTCCGAAAAGTCCTCTTCCCCATATCGGGCAGCACTCACATAATTCACCAAGGCATCAAACCAGACATAGGTCACATACTGCGGATCAAAAGGCAGGGGAATTCCCCAGGATAACCGTTCTACAGGACGGGATATACAAAGGTCATTGAGAGGCTCCTTAAGAAATTCCAAAACCTGCGATTTTCTAAATTCGGGATGAATAAATCCATCCGTTTGGTTGATATGTTTGATCAGCCAATCCTGATACTTACTCAATTTGAAAAAATAATTCTTTTCCGTGATCCGGGTTACTTCCCCAAAAATTTCAGGCCATTCCCCATCAACCTTATCCTTCTCCTGGAGAAATTGTTCGGCCCGGGTCGAATAAAAGCCTTCGTATTCTGCTTGGTAAATATCCCCTGCATCGAATAAATTTTGCAGAAGCTCCGAAACCACTTTTTTGTGCCGATCTTCCGTGGTCCGGATATAATCGTCATGAGAAATATCCAACTTGGTTAGAACCTCTTTGAATTCGTCGGCAATGCGATCGCACCTATGTTGTGGCTCGATTCCTTCGGCATCTGCACCTTGTTGTACTTTTTGCCCATGCTCATCCAAACCGGTAACAAAATGAGTCTGAACACCACTGAGTCTCTTTACTCGGGCAATGACATCTGCCAGAATTTTTTCATAAGCATGCCCAAGATGCGGAGAGCCGTTGGCATAATCAATCGCAGTGGTGATGTAAAAGTTTTTCATTTTCAAATCTTCTATATCACCAATAAACCAAAGAACCAACCTATTCCCTCTTTCCGAGGTTGACTTGATCTACACTTGCCCGTTTTATTTTGCAAATCAGCACGCTGTCGTTCTGATCGGGCAACTAATCAGTTCCCTACCCACCCAAACTCAATTCAGTATATGGATATACTGAACAAACCCTCTCTCTCAGTATGAGCGAAAATGAACAGACTGAGTCTGATACCCTTCAGGTTGAAGGAATATTGGACATCCTCGAGAATAAGTCCGGTGTACTGCTGGATCCCGCACGCGGAGGTAAGACCACGCCCAATGATCCTTTCCTGCCAAAGGAACTTATCCGTAGATTTAAGTTAAAAAAAGGATCCTTAATCAAGGCAGACGGGATTAAACACTCAAACCGCCCTAGCCCAAAAGTTCGCTTTATACATTCAGTGGATGGCTTATCGCTAGCCGACCGAAAGGCCCTCTTCCGTTTCGATCAGCTAACCACCATCCAGCCTAAGGAGAAGCTTAACCTGGAGTGTAAAGACGGTAGAATGACCACCCGGGTGCTCGATCTTTTCTGCCCAATTGGTAAGGGACAGCGAAGTTTGATTGTCGCACCCCCCCGAGCAGGAAAGACCACCATTTTACATGACATTGCCAAGGGGATTGAGGAAAACCACCCAGACTGTCACCTTATGGTTCTCTTGGTCGATGAAAGGCCCGAGGAGGTCACCGATTTTAGACGCACCGTTCCTGCCGAAATTTTTGCCTCCTCCAATGATGAGGAAGTCAAAAGTCATCTTCGCATGGCCGAGCTCGCTATCGAACGAGCCAAGCGTTTGGTGGAAAATAAAAAGGATGTAATTTTACTGATGGATTCCATCACCCGTTTATCCCGGGCATACAATGCCGCTTCTGGGAAAAGCGGAAGAACCATGACCGGTGGTCTGGATGTACGGGCTCTGGAAAAACCTAGGCAAATCTTTTCTTCTGCCCGAAATTCTGAGGAAGCGGGCTCCCTTACCATTGTGGCTACTGCCTTGGTTGAAACAGGTTCCAAAATGGACGAATTAATCTTTCAGGAATTCAAAGGCACAGGAAACAGTGAAATTGTGCTCGATCGTAAAATTGCGGAGCTTCGCCTCTGGCCTGCCCTCAACCTTGCATCCTCTGGTACCCGAAAGGAAGAGGATTTGCTCGACCCGAAGGTATTAGAAAAAACTTCCTTCCTTAGACGGGCTATGTCTCCGATGAAAGTGATCGATGCTACCGAGACCCTACTGGAGCGAATGACCAAGACCAAGACCAATCAAGAGTTCCTCAGCCTGATAAAGACAGGATAACGCGTTGACAACCCTAAGTAAAAACCGCATTTTTAACCCTTTTATTTCCATTTCCGCGCACCGGTAACTTCATGCAGAATTTTTCGAACCAATGCCTGGACCTGGCGAGGTCCCTACTTGGCAATAACCTCAAGCATTTAAACCCAGACGGCACTGTCACCCCTGCTCCTGGTGAATCCTCCCGTGCCGATGAGCCAGGCCACGCCGCCTTAGCCATCGGTGAGTTTTTTCGGGCATCCGGAGAAGTCGAGCTTGAGGGCCACGACCTCTTTGACCTTTCTGCCCGCTGCATCACCCAACAGGCATTTAATGAGGAGTCCCATGAGAATGGCTTGGCTTATGCCGCCCTTGGCTTACTTTCCTTTGGTGCATCCAAGGAACGCAATGCAGTTTGGGAAAGACTGACGGACCCTACCCGTGAACAACTGGATGAATGTCTCTTAGCCAAGAGTGATCATGATGACCACTTTCAGGTTTTCAATGTGGCCAAATCCGTTGCTCGTTTCAGTTTTGGGCTTACTAAAAAGGACGATACCGGAAAAGTCATCGATCGATTTGTCGAGCGGATCGAAGCTCACGGAACAGGTGGGTTTTGTAATGACGACCCCAAGGGAACCCACGGCGTATATGATCTCTATGGGTTGCTCTCCTTTATTTTTATCAGACAAGCCCTTCAGTTACATGCCAATGTACACTTAAAGGACCGTAAACTACCGAAGCTTCGGACCTTTGCGGAGCGATACCTCAAACTCCTCCCCGATATGACCCGTCAGGACGGTTTAGGGTGGAACTATGGACGCTCGGTCGGTGCTTATGGGCAGTTACATTGCATCAGTCTGATTCTACAGGCTATGCGTGATCATTGGATACCCCCGGAAAAGCATGCCTTGTACTTGGATACCCTGCGCCGTCTTTTCCAGTATTTCTTTGTTACCTACCTTGATCAGGAAAACGGTGAATTAGTCATTCGCGATGAAGAACGCAACACCGTGCCCAACCACACCACCCGTATGGCAAACTTTGATGCGGCACGCTACCTTTGTCAGTGGTCCCGCCTCGCGAAGGTGATTGGTGGTTCCATGGCCGTAGCCGCTCCTCAGCGTTCTTCCACCGGTGGACGCTTTGTCGGGTTCGATAAATCCCATCGCAAGGAACACGGCCTCTTCATGTACCGCGATGATAACTTGGGCGTGCAATACCAACTCCCCCTGATTGGTCCTGGTCCGAAGACCACATCCGATAACCTGGCCTTTCCTCATTGCCCAGGAATCTTCGATTGGAGCGTAAACCAATACCTTCCTGTCATGCTTCCGGAGCTTACCTTTGGAAAGGATGTGGTCATCCCATCCTTCTACGGTAAAAATTGTGTCACGGGAATCGGGCTGAAAAAATCTCTTTACCTTCGATTCAATCAACCTGAGCTCGTTCGTACCGATGGCACCTACGCCAATGGTATTGGACAATGTCAGGTTCAATGGACATTCGGGAATGGAAAAGTCACTTCTGAATTTGTATTTCAAGTGAAAAACCCAATCTCATGTGATCGCATGCGTTTGGCCCTGGTCATTGGGGCTCCCCACTCCTCGCATCGTTTGGGCACCACTCTCAGGCATGGAGCGGAAGGGTTACGGGCCAATGTGGAAGTGGATGATTTCCAGGCAAGCTGGTCTGCATTTGAAACTGTTTCCGACAACCCTGAATACCGTGGCTATTCTGGAAATGTTCACTACATCCAGTATCTGGCTCGAGACCATGCATTGATCATGCGCCCTGGTCAGCAGTATAAACTTATTCTCTCTTACGAGCCTGATGTCGCATTTGCCGACGAATAAGATTTCTTTGCCGATCGCTCTTCCTCCACCACCAAACCGGAAGAGTTAATTTCTTTCCTTTCTTATGTTATCTGCCCGTATCATTCCCTGTCTCGATGTGGATGATGGTCGGGTGGTCAAAGGGGTAAAGTTTAAGGAATTACGCGATGCGGGAGATCCCGTACAGGTTGCCCAAGCCTATGAACAGCAGGGAGCAGACGAACTCGTTTTCCTGGATATCACCGCATCCAGTGACGAACGGGAAACCATGAGAGATGTGGTCGAGCGTACAGTCGCCACCTGCTTCATGCCCGTTACTGTCGGAGGGGGTATTCGTAAGCTCGAGGATATTCGATCCATGCTCCTTGCCGGTGCGGATAAAGTGAGTATGAACACGGCCGCTATCCTCAACCCCGATTTGATCAATGA
Organism: Verrucomicrobiota bacterium; assembly: GCA_027593365.1. Taxonomy (GTDB): domain Bacteria; phylum Verrucomicrobiota; class Verrucomicrobiia; order Opitutales; family Seribacteraceae; genus Chordibacter. The sequence continues at coordinate 1,242 of JAQCIX010000034.1, read as the reverse complement.
TGCCACATCCACTTTTGGAAACCAATGCATTGTGGTGGCAATCGATGCCAAGCGTCGGGAAAATGGAAACGGCTGGCTGGTCTACACCCATGGTGGACGAAAGCCCACTGAATTGGATGCCATTGAATGGGCCCAGGAGGTTGTCCGCCGTGGGGCTGGGGAAATTCTACTCACCAGTATGGATTGCGACGGCACCAAGCAAGGCTATGATCTCGAACTCACCCGTGCAGTGAGTGAGGCTGTGGAAGTTCCAGTGATTGCATCGGGAGGAGTCGGAAACCCCTCGCACATGGTAGATGGGGTTTTAAAAGGCAAAGCCAGTGCCGTTCTCGTCGCCAGTATTTTTCACTTTGGTGAATACACCATCCCAGAAACCAAGCAGGTGATGAAGGAAGCCGGAATACCGGTCAGGCTCTAACGCCCTAGCAATAGCCTAATCTTTAAGCACCTTTGGGTGCAGATGCCATCCAGCTATCCATCGCAGCGTTTTTTAAAGTACGGATCTCTTTGACCCCATCTTTACTCACCACCTGACCAGCAGGGTCGAGGATGACCAAAAAGGGAATGTACTGCACGCCAAGCGATTGACTGGCCTGTTTGGCGGCATCGGATTGGTTGATCATAGAGAGCCAGGGCATCTGATACTTCTTTACATATTTTGCCTGGTCTTTAGCGGTACCATCTCCGCCAACTAAAATCACCTCAAACTTGTCCTTATGCTGGTTACGAAACTGGATCAGTTCAGGAGTAAAGGAACGGCAGGGTCCACACCAGCTGGCGGAGAAATATAGGCCGACATATTTTCCGGTCAGGGAGGCTGAGGATACCTCTTTGCCTTCGCTGTTTAAAAGGGTTTGGGGGATCAGGCCGGTGGGCTTGGATCCTTGCTTTTCAGGGTCAGTAATATTTTTGGAAGACAGAGTGTAAACAGCTGCTGATCCAACCAATAAAATAAATAAGAAACCCAGGGCTTTGTTCCTTTGCATAATGGAGATCATATTAAGAAAATCAGACAACAAAACCAAGGGTTTTCTGATCGATCCTTCAGTTTCTAGGAGGAGAGGATTTTGTTAAAATCTTCTAAGAATTTTTCCGTAACCATTCCCATCTCATACTTCTTCGCCCTCTGGATTGCCTGCTGACTTTTATCTTCCAGGGAAGTACAGGTTAGTAAGGCACAAAGTGCTTGAGATAGCTTCTCCACACCATCTAATGAATCGATCTCTGCCCTACTCCCATTGG
>JAQCIX010000033.1 GCA_027593365.1 Verrucomicrobiota bacterium | reverse complement strand
GCAGACTCGGCCGTATTGACCTCGCCGTTGAGCAGGACCGGGCAATCCAGTTGGCTCACGGCCTGATTGACATAATTATATTGCGGGAATGAACGATACCCACCCTTGACCGTGCGTGCATGAAGGCTCAGCAGTTCAATGCGGTTGGATGCAAAGATATCTAAAATCTGGGAAAAATTTTGGTCATCCTCAAACCCGATCCGCGTCTTCACCGTGAGCGGGCAATCGCAAGCATCCCGGAGAACTTTTAACACCTGATCGATTTTATGAGGAACACGGAGGAGGCCACCCCCCACATTCTTTCGGTACACCCGGGGAGCGGGGCAACCCAGGTTCAGATCGATGCCCGCAACAGGGTATTGCTGGAGTTCTTTGGCAAAGCGGGCCACATGCTCGAGATCCTCTCCGATTAACTGGGCAAAGACTGGTTTCCCTGAGTTATTCTCCGTGATGGAGGAGAGGATTTCCGGATCGATCCGGGCATTCTCATGAACCCGGAAATACTCGGTAAAAAAAAGATCGGGCGCACCATACTCTGCGATCAGAGACATAAAGGGCAATCCTGTGACATCCTGCATTGGGGCTAATGCCGTGGGGAAACCCACATCTGGAAAGAGAGACCGTACAGGTGCGAGCAATGCACCTGAAACCGATGCCACAGTCATTCCCGATTAAGAGTCCTGCTTACGCAGTATCCGCTCAAGGATTTCGGTCATATCCTCCACATTATCCAAAACCTTACGGGAAACATAAATGGGTTGGTCGAGCTGGAGGGCGAGGACAATCGAGTCGCTCGGGCGGGCATCGAGCTCGATAATCTTTTTACCCAACTCATTTTCCATGTGTAGGATAATACGGGCAAAAAAAGTACCCTCATCCACATCGTTAATTAAAACCCGTTCGATTTTAGTTTCCAGACCCTTGAGGATTAGACCGATTAAATCATGAGTCAGGGGTCGCTCTTTCTTCACCTTATTGAGGGTCATGTTGACCGCATTCCCAATCGCAGGGTCGACATAGATCACAAAGGTCTTTTCCTCATTGCCCAAAAAAATGGCACATCCATTGGATGTGGGCATAACACCTTTGATGGTGACGACAGCAGAATCCTGATTCATGATACAATTATCGCGTTGCTTTGTAGGTATCGCAAGAATTTTACTTTTTCACTTTCCAATAAAATGAACTCCGAAACCAATACGCAGGACAAGCAAAACCTCATTTTTCTTGTGGGTATGATGGGCACAGGCAAAAGCACCATCGGGAAACTTCTGGCTGAACAGAGAAATGTAAAATTTATCGATTCGGATCATGAAATCGAGCAAAGCAAAGGGGTGAGCATATCTCAAATCTTTGCCAACGAGGGTGAGGAATGTTTTCGTGATTTGGAAAGAGAATTCATCTCCAATCTGAACATCAATCAAGCTGCGGTGGTCGCCTGCGGCGGCGGATTATGTATACCTGAAGGAATGATGGAACTCTTGAAAACCAAGGGCGTGGTTGTTTGCCTACTGGCGTCTGCGAATACTTTATTAACCCGCACAAAGACCGATCCATCCAGGCCCCTCCTGCAGGTCGCACAACCGATTATAGTGCTGGAAAAATTGATTCAGGAAAGGGAGGGTCGCTACCTGGAGGCAGATCATGTGATTGGTACCGATGATCACACGGTAGCTGAGGTTGTGAAAAAAATTAGCCAATCCCTCCCCGCTTAGCCACCTGTTTCCTGCAAGGCAGAAAATCCTTTGGTCTTTTCCAGAAAGACAGCAGGCGGACGGATCAGCTTACCTTTGGGGTCTATGAAAGCGTGGGTTGAGTTGCCGGAGCAAAGCAGTTCACCCGATCGGAAAACCTGGTATTCAATTTTCACCTTGGCCGTCGGTGGTTCTTTGATCCTCACCAGAACCGTTAATCGATCATCAAAGTGTGCCGGACTTTTAAATTTTGCCTCACAATGAAGAACGGGCAAAAGATATCCGCTTTTTTCAAGCTCCCGGTAGGGGCAGCCCAATTGATCGAGCAACTCAATTCTTGCCGCTTCAAACCAAGTAAAGTAGTTGCCATGGTAAACCACTCCCATTTGATCTGTCTCCTGATAACGAACTCTTATGCCAACTTCAGCTGAAATCATTTTTTCACTTTCTCTAAACTCCCCCGAAACGCCAAGCTCGATTTAATCTCATGGGACTAGGAAAAAGAGAACGGAGGTTTACCATAGCGATCGGCCTGATCATTGGAGTAACGGCATCATCGATGCTGGTGAGGCACGCATTGAAAGTGAAGGATGAACAAGCCTCACAAAAACCCGGCAATTACAATTCCCAGCATAGCGCAGTGGGAAATGTAGAGTTTCCATCCCTGCCCGAAATGGTCAAAAAGGCCGTCCCAAACGGAATTGTTGTTTTTTACGAAGCCAACCGAACCAGTGTTTCCAATAACCCCAATCAGTCAGTAAACTCCTGGGTTATTGAAACTTCCGGGTCCTTTCGTTCCGAGAGATTATTTATACTGGCGGAAGTATCCCCGAATGATCCTAGGGATGTAAAATTCTACAGGGCGTCTGAAATCTATGTCGGCCTGAAAAAGGCCTACTCTGAGGACGATCTCGAAAGCCTGCTGACAGAGGAACAATACAAAATCATCGGTCAAAACTCAGCATCCTCGGAATATATTGTTCAAATCAGACAATTCTCCCCCACAGATATTGCCGCGGCGTTGGAATACCTCGGCAAGCTGCCACAGACTCAATCCGTCAGACCTTCTTCTTGGGTTCCTTTGCGCTAGTTGGCTTCTATCTCGTTGACCATAAGAATTTTTAAGGTATTTTAATAAGGTTTATTCAATCGTGATTCCCCCAAAATACTCACGAACCTAACTTCAAATACAACAGTACATATTAGCATTGTGAATGTAGACATTAAGGATGCGGGAGTAGCCCGCAAAATAGCAACCGTCAGCTTTGACTCAGAAGAAGTCAGCAAGCATGAATCCAAGGTCTGCCAGGAATTAGGCAAACTCGTGAACATTCCCGGCTTCCGGAAGGGCAAGGCACCCGCAAATGTAATTCGCAAAAAGTACGCCAAAGAAATCAAGGATGAGTTAAATCGAAAAGTTTCCACGGCTGCTTACGAAGCCGTTCTGGAAAACAAAGATATCAAGGTGTATTCAGTCCTTAAAGTAGACGCAGGTGAGTTGGAACCATCCCAATCCGCATCTGTGGAAGTGACGGTAGATATAGAGCCGGAATTTGATCTCCCAAAATACAAAGAATTTGAACTCACTATTGAGCCAACCGAAGTAAGTGAGGATGAGGTCACCAAAGAGTTGGATGCGATTCGTGAACAACGAGCCAGCTTCGATGTAGTGGAGCGTGCTTCCGAGAAGGGAGACTATGTAAAATGCTCCTACGAAGGCTCCCTCGATGGAAAGGCAGTATCTGAAATTCTCCCAGACAAACCCATGTATGGCAAGCAAGCCAACACCTGGGAAGAAGCTGGCAACCAAACCGGTATGGGTGTGGATGCTATTGCAGATGGAGTCATCGGCATGAGTGCGGGAGATAAAAAAGAGGTGAAAGCCGACTTCGCCAAAGATTTCGAAGTGGAAGCACTGGCGGGGAAATCAGTTACCTACCAACTTGAAGTACATGAAGTACGCGAAAAAAAGGCTCCTGCGTTAGAGGATGAAGAATTCCTCAAATCCCTCAAAATCGAGAGCGTGGATGAGCTTAAAGAAAAAGTCACCGAGCAAATCAAGTATCGCAAGGACCAAGAAAATGTTAATTTAAAGCGTAAACAAATTACGCAAAATATTCTAGACACCGAAGACTTCCCCCTTCCACAGCAAGCGGTGGAGGAAGAATCCAAGGCGATTTTCCAGAATCGTATCCAGCAGGCGACCAGGCAGGGCGTCAAAGCAGATGAGATTGAAAAAAATCGGGACGAGTGGTGGAAAGAATCTCAAACTCAAGGACAGGCAAGAGTCAAGCTCACCCTGGTGCTTTCCAAAATTGCAGAGGAAGAAAAAGTCTCTGTTGAAAAAGAAGACCTTGCACAGGCTGCGACACGCGAAGCGATGATGCGACGGGAGGATCCAACCAAATTCATCAAAGAATTAACCCAGGATCGAGCAAGACTGAACCGGTTACGAGAAGACATTATTTACGATAAGACGCTTATTAAAATAGCCGAGCTATCCAAAGAACGAATTTGCGACATCGAGGGCGAACATACACACTGATTTGATTATGGGTGCTTACTTACCACTTCCTTATGTTTATGAACGTGAAGGCCGCCAGGAGCGAGCCTGGGATATTTACAGCCGTCTCCTTCGGGACCGTATCGTATTTATCGGTACGCCAATTGATGATTATGTAGCTAACTCCATCATTGCTCAGTTGCTGTTTTTACAAATGGAAGATCCCAAGAAAGATATCCATTTGTACATCAACTCCCCTGGGGGAAGCGTCTCAGACGGAATGGCGATTTACGACACCCTTAATTTCATGCAGTGCAATGTGGTAACTTACTGCATAGGAATGGCCGCGAGTATGAGCACTGTGCTCCTGGCGGCAGGTACCCCTGGTAAGAGGTATGCCCTCCCCAATAGTCGGGTGATGATCCATCAACCAAGTGGTGGAGCGGGTGGACAGACCTCCGATATATCGATTGCTGCAAAAGAAATCCTTCGCTGGAGATCAACCATCAATCAAGTGCTTTCTCAACACAGTGGAAAATCTGTGGAGCAAATCGAGAAGGATTCAGACCGAGACTATTATATGTCTGCGGATGAAGCTAAGGAGTACGGATTAGTGGATGAAGTAATCTCTAAGAAACCAAACGAATAATTTTTACTGATTATGGCTAAGGCGACCAAGATCAACTTCTGCTCTTTTTGCGGGAAACCGCAGGGTGAAGTTCGAAAGATGATCGCCGGTCCAGCCAGCGTGTTCATTTGCGACTCCTGTGTCAGGGTCTGTAAGACGATCATTGACCGAGAACTGGGAGAGAAAGAACCACCCAAAAAGAGCAGTGGCAACCGCCCGGCTTTCAACTTGATTAAACCCAAGGCCATTAAGGATCATCTAGATGAACATGTCATTGGTCAGGATCATGCGAAAAAAGTTCTCTCGGTAGCCGTTCATAATCACTACAAGCGGCTTTCCCTGGAACTGGGTTCAGTTGATAATAAAACCGACTCCACTTTCTTTCCTGCTGAACTAGACGATGTGGAGATCGAGAAAAGTAATGTACTTTTGATCGGTCCGACTGGTAGCGGGAAAACTTTTTTGGCTCGAACATTGGCAAAATTACTTGATGTCCCCTTTGCGATTGCCGATGCAACCACCCTGACGGAAGCCGGTTATGTCGGAGATGATGTGGAAAATATCGTACTCCGCCTGTTGCAGGCTGCTGATCATGATGTGGATCGCGCTCAATGCGGAATCGTATATGTGGATGAGATCGATAAGATTGGTAGAAAAACCGACAATGTTTCGATCACCCGTGATGTTTCCGGAGAAGGCGTACAGCAGGCTTTACTTAAAATATTGGAGGGCACGGTTTGTAATATACCCCCGCAAGGCGGACGCAAACACCCCAATCAGGAGTATGTACAGTTGGACACTTCCAATATTTTATTCATCTGTGGCGGGGCCTTTGTCGGACTCGATAGCATAATCGATCAACGAAAAGGGAAAAGAAGTGTTGGTTACACTAACATAGAAGTTAAGGAACCTGCAGAGGTCCTGGCAGATGTAATGCCCGAAGACCTGGTGAAATTTGGACTGATCCCCGAATTTATCGGACGATTACCGGTTATTTCGATTTTGGAGGAGCTAACCCGCCCGCAATTAGTGTGTGTGCTTGAACAGACCAAGAACTCTCTCCTTAAGCAATACAGGAAGATGTTTTTACTGGAAGGGGCTGAGCTTCGTTTTACACGAGAAGCCATCACTGAGATCGCAGAACAAGCCCTAACTATGAAAACGGGAGCAAGAGCCCTTCGATCCATCATGGAATCGGTGATGCTTGATGTTATGTATGATTTACCTGCAATCGATGATCCTGTTGAAGTGGTGATCAATGCGGGAGTGATCCGAGGCAAATCAAAAGCCAAGGTCATCCGGACTCAACCCAAGAAACGCAATGCTGCCTGACCGAATCTTCGGTCACTAGAATTGGATCACACTGTTTCGCTGATTATTGTCAGGGCGATCGTCCTTTGCAGTCTGGGGTACACGGAGATTGGCATTGATTTCCAAAACACGATCAAGCGAACTGCCCTGGATGAAGATTTTTTCGGCACGAACCTCTCCAGGTGCGAGGTTATTGATGAGAATATTTTTCTTTAGTCCCAAATACTTCAGCTCCAAATCCAAATTGTCCTGCCAGGTATTTCCCAGGTTTTGAACCATAACCTCGAAGGAAATGGTCCCCATTGGATTCGAGGGGTTATCAAAATGATATCCCACTAATGCCGGATCTGAGTAAGATGAGTTTTTTCTATTATCCAGTCTTGCCAGGCTTAGGACTCCATGGCCGGAAACAGGATCAAATCCAGGCCTTTCCGCTTCAACTGTATGCGAAAGCACGGAATCGATAATCTGAGCACTGGAGAGCTCGGGGTAGCGTGAACGTTCGACTGCAAGGGCAGCACTTACCATCGCAGTGGAAATGGAGGTGCCACTAAAACTGGCATGTTCCGAATTATCCCAAGCTGTTAAAACCCCTACCCCTGGAGCTGCTATATCCACTTCCTTACCGTAATTGGAGAAGCTAGGAACCCTCCCACTTGTACCGATCGAACTCACTCCAATCACCCCGTCATAAGCAGCTGGATAGTTAACGATACCCACGCCCTCATTTCCGGTAGCAGCTACCACAACCACATCACGAGAAATCGCATAGGTGATGGCATCCCGAAGGACTGCACTGCCCTGCTCTGCCCCAAGACTTAAATTAATCACTCCTGCACCATCCTCAACCGCAGCAACCACCGCCCTAGCCACAGTAAATGAATCGGCCAGACCAGACCCGTCGATTACCTGGTAAGATAAAATTTCGCATGCTGGAGCAATCCCCTGATAGGTATCCGAACTCCCAGCAATAACCGATGCTAAAGCCGTGCCATGTGCGTTCCCCTCTCCTGCCAGGCTCGAAGAATCATCCAATATATTTTTGTGCCTAACCGCTGCACCGTTGAGCAAAGGGTGGGAAGAATTCACCCCGGAATCTAATAGAGCTAATTTGACTCCCTTCCCAAATCCAGTTCGCTCAACCTCGCCCCCCATCCAATCGATAAATGAATCTGAAAAACTGCTTTCGTCAGAATGGATCAAATCCCTTGGCGGGAGTGGGCTTCTTAAAGGATGGTTTAGCGAAATTTGATCATCTTGTAAAAAACGCTCAAAAAATGGAAGGGCCTTTGAGGGGTTGGTTACTGAAAAACGAGTTACACCAAGTTCAGGAAGATAACTTTGAACGGTAAGGCCCATAGCAGAAGGGTCCTTAAGAATAGACTGAGTCTGATTAGGACCGAGGGTCACCAACCAGTCATTCCCAGGGTTCACTTTTTCCAGAAATGCCTCAAAATCTTCTATTTGGGAAGCATCCTCCAGCTTGCTTAGGGCCTGGGGATGTTTGGGCCCCCTTTGCCCATGGCCAATGGAGGTAAGCTGAAAGTCTGTCGATGGAGACACACTCTCCTTGGTGGAAGATTGGCGAAGTGAATTCCCCACTCCCATGAAGTAGGCAAGCCATGCGCCCAACACCAATCCTAGAATGCATAGGGCACGAAATGTGGTCATGATCCCAATTTTGTTTGCAATAGGGTTGCCGGCAAACTCAATGATCCATCAAATTTAGATATATTAATGGAAATTGTTATTGTCGGTCACGGATTAGCTGGTGCGATCTTAGCACAGAACTTTATTAAAAAAGGGGTTTCTGTGTGCGTGCTCGAAGGCAATAAGCCCCATGCTGCCTCTAAGGTGTCTGCAGGTTTGATTAATCCATTGATCGGGCCGAAATTGAATATTCCAGATGATTTTGCTGATTGCATGGAGGAAAACCTAGCATTCTTCCCCGAAATTGAAAAAGCATCCGGAGAAACTTTTCTTGAACCCATTGAACTATTTCGAGTTTTCACATCTTTGGTTCAACAGAAAAAGTGGGAATCCTTATCCAGTCCCTATCAGGTAAGTTATCTTAGTGATGGAGAAAGCAAAGCACTTGGAGTCGACTGTCCTTTTGGACTGGGTAAAACCTCGGCCTGGATACTGAATACCGAGAAGTTTCTCGAGTACTCCAGATTCGTCCTTAGATCCAAAGGGTTTTACATTGAAAAACCTTTCGAGCCAGAGGACTGGACAGGTAAACCGGTAATTTTCTGTGAAGGGTTCAGGGTAACCCAAAACCCATGGTTTCAATTTTTGCCTTTTGCTCCCGCCCAGGGAGAGGTCCTCACGATTCAATCTTCATTAAAATATAATTTGAGTAACGGGACCTGGCATTTATGTAACCCACTGTCTGGGACCGCTAAAATTGGTTCTAGTTGGAAACATGAGCGGTTGGAGGATGGTCCAGATGAGGATGCAAAAAGCCAAATTATTCATAAACTTGGATTTATCCCCAATATCCAGAACCAAAAGATCATGAAGCACAGTTGCGGAGTCAGGAGTGGGACTAGGGACCGACATCCAATCCTCGGAAGGCACCCTGAGCATCCAAACTATTATATTTTCAATGGCTTTGGCTCCCGAGGATGCACCACCCTTGTGAAAAGTGCTCATGAATTCATCCGTTTTTTTCTGGATGATATTCCGCTACCTTTGTCGAAGAACCTGATGAGATTTGCTCAAAAATAAAGGAATGCGATTAGTCCAACTAGCTCATAACCAAATAAGCGAGGTTTTAAAGCCTGGAGATATTGGCCTCGATGCAACCGCAGGGAATGGCCACGATACCCTTTTTCTGGCTAAACAGGTGGGCCTAAGTGGAAAGGTTTTCTCAATCGATATCCAACCCCAGGCAATTCAAAACACTAAAATACTGGTGCAAAAAAATGGCCTCGATGCAGTCGTTCAACTCCTGCTTGGGTCGCATTGTGATTTATTAAGTCTGGTAGACGAACGGGCACACGGCCAAGTCAAGGCTAGCATGTTTAACCTTGGATATTTGCCTGGTGGTGATCATGCGGTGATTACCTCTGCTAGCCACACGATTCAGGCCATTACCCAGGCCTACGAATTAACTTCTGCGGGTGGAATAATCTCCATCCTTTGCTACCGAGGGCACTCGGGTGGCAAAGGAGAAACAGTCTCGGTTGAAGAATTATGCGAAAGCAAGCAATGGTTCTACGAAAAAACAGAAGGGAGCGAAAACCCGACCTCCCCTGTTTTGATTCTAATCCGAAAAAACTAGAAGGGGTGAACGGGGTCGACCTCTTTGTCGTAGTCCACACCATCCAAACCGAAGCCAAACAGCTTGAGGAATTCCTTCTGATACTCTTCAAAATTGGTGAGCGTATGTAAGTTTGCAGAATCCACCTGAGGCCAAAGATCCTTAATTTTTTGCTGAACTTGATCGGCCATCTCCCAGTCATCCAAACGAATACGACCAGCTTCATCCAGATCCAAGGATGCATTGGGACCATATAGCCTATCCAGAAAAAGACGGTTGGTTTGCTCAATGCAGCCTTCATGAGTGCCCAACTCTCTCATGACCTTAAAAAGCATAGATACATAAAGGGGAACCACAGGGATAGCTGAACTGGCTTGGGTGACCACTGCCTTATTGACCGAAACATAAGCCTGACCACTGCAAGCCCCTTGCATACTTTTATGCAAACGATGCCCCACCATCTCAAGGTGAGCTTTAGCTCTTCCGATGGTGCCATTTCTGTAAATAGGCCAGGTTACTTCAGGCCCTACATAAGAGTAGGCGAGATTGATACAACCCTTTGCAAGCAAACCTTCATCCAAAAGACGCTGGGTCCATAATTCCCAATCCTCTCCACCCATTACTTTTTCGGTGTCTGCAATTTCCGAATCATTTGCTGGGTCAATACTGACCTCTTTGACTTCCCCGCGATCAGTATCCAGGGTCTTATTTTTGTAGATCATACCCACAGGCTTAAGGCACGCACGATACACATTACCATCACTCGGGTCGGTGCGTCGGGGAGAAGCGAGACTGTAGATTACAAGATCGAACCCGCCCCCCATTTCTTTGGCTTTTTTCACCACCTCATCCTTGCACTCATTGGAAAAAGCATCACCGAACACATCTTCTGCGATCAGCCCCTTCTCTGCGGATAGCTTCTGAAATGCTTTAACATTATAAAAACCAGGACTGCCAGGCTTCTCTTCTTTGGGGTCGCGTTCAAAAGAAACACCAAGGGTTTGGGCATGATTAGCAAAAGCAGCAGAGATCCGGCTTGCCAACCCGTAGCCCGTGGATGCTCCGATTACCAAAACCTTTTTGGGCCCACTTCCTTCCGCGAATTCAAGCTTGGATGCACACTCAGCTTGTTGTCTTACATTTTCAAGGCACCCAGTTGGGTGGGAGGTTATACATACAAATCCTTTTATTCTTGGCTTTATGATCATGATTTAACTAAAAAATTACTTCCAATAGGTGCGTTGTTCAGTTTTAGCACCATATCAACTCCTGCGAAAGCTCAATTCCTTGAAAAAAAGTCGAAGAAAATTTTATAAAAATCGTTTTACCAATTCTACGGACTTGGTTTCGAGCTTTATGAATTTACCGCAAGATCGTGCCGAACGAAAAATGAAACACCCCCTGGCTATGGTCGATTTGGTCGAAAAAGTGTGGGAGGACTGGGGAATTGGCGAAGAGCAAACCATAGAAAGCCTGATCTCTGGAAACTGGGAAAAAATTGTGGGGCGAGACATGGCCAGTAAGTGTGCCCCGACCAATCTTTCCAAGGACGGAAAAACAATTCAGATCCGAGCGGCCAGTAGTACAATTAAACAGGAGCTCACTTTCAGGAGAACAGAAATTCTTAAGAAAATTCAATCGGTTAAAGGCTGCAATACGGTTACGCAGCTAAGAATCTTTTAAATTTTTCTTTCAGCTTGAGCCTACCCATTCTCCCATTGCGAAAGTTTGTATCTGGGAGAAAGGAAGGAATAAAGGATTGCACCCCCAGCCATAAGCAGGGTCCAAAACCAAAACTCCTGAGCTCCTTCCAAAACACTCAGCCCTCGGGAATCTGTAAGTAAAAACTTAATTGCAGAAGTAAGGTAATTCCCCAATGAAACCGTTAAGAGGAAGAGAGCCATAACCAAGGATTTCATTGATTTAGGGGATTGCGTGTAGGCAAACTCGAGGCAGGTAATCGAAACCATAACCTCCGATGCAGTCAGAATCAGGCACGCTACAATCTGCCAGGAAATATGAAGATTATGCCCGCCTACAAGTAGTTCCTCAATGATACTAACCAGAGCAAAGGCAAGAACCATGAGCCATAAACCAATCCCCATTTTCTTCAATGGAGTGAGCATGGTAACCTGCTCAAGCATGGGATAGATAAATTTACTAAATAATGGAACAAGCAGCAGAATGAATAATGGGTTAAAAACTGCTGAAACCTGAGCGGGCAGTAACTCATACCCGCCCCAAAGAGGTACCCATTGGGGGATAATACGATCCAATTCTCTGGCCTGTACCTGCCATAGAGTCCCGATTTGATCAAAAAGAGCCCAAAAAAGGATAACAAAGGAAAAGATACACCATATTTTGAGAAGAGCCCAAAGATTCTCCTTTCTTCTGAGGTCTTTAAAATAAGCCAATCCGCGAGGTGGAACATGTACAAACTCTTTTCTTCCCAACCAAAACAACAAAGTGGCCAAGCCCATTAAAACCCCGGGCAACCCAAAGGCATAATGATGACCGAAAATAATTTCTCCCGCCGTTTTCTCCCCGACCAACCAATCGAAATAAGGATAAATGGTCCAATAAAAAAGGGGTTAGCAGACCAGAGGCAAAGGCACCCATATTAATCGCTAAATAAAACCAACCAAAAACCTTTGGTAAAAGAAAACGATTGGATGAACCAAACTGATCCCCAACATGTGCGGAAACACATGGTTTGATCCCTCCTGAACCCACCGCTATCAATACCAACCCCAAAAGTAGAAGAATTTTTGTGTCTCCAGCCCACTCCATACAAGCAAGGATGGCGTGCCCCAGGCAGTAAACCAAAGATAGACACAGAATCGTTCTGTATTTCCCAAGAAAAGCATCCGAAATGAGCCCGCCTATGATTGGAAACAAATAAGCAGATCCGACAAACAAATGAACCCATGCTTCTGCTTCCTTGTCGGAAAAAACATCTAGGTTTCCGTCTGCCTGACAGAGATAAACCGTCATATATGCGAACAGAATCGAACGCATCCCATAAAATGAAAACCTTTCTGCCAGTTCATTCCCAACAATGTAAGGGATCCCACCAGGCATCCCCGTGGTATTGCTGGGAGACTGCCTGTACACGAAAGGTTTAATTACGAGTGAAGTGCTCGACCTCTCTCCTGCGCTGAGCTTCACGATCGAGATCGTCCATGATCTTTACTTTTTCATCAAGTCCGAGTTCATGGGGATGATCCAAAGGCTCAGGATTGGGGTCCTTTTTTCGTAAGTAAATTTTAATGGCACAGTAGGCATGAATTGATAAACCGGATAAACCGATTAGGTAAACTGCATTGGACTGAAAAGAAAAAGCAACCATTGATCCAATAAAGAATAAGATGCTGTAAAGATGAACAGATAAATGGCCCCATAGACGCATATCCATTTACAAGTTAAAAATCTTCAAGATTGCAACAATATGAGCATTAAAATGAAAAACAAATGGACTATTAAAAAAACAAAACCTAAGGTAAAAATTGTGATTATAAAAAATAAAACCATTTTTTTCCTGGCAAGTATGTTGCTCTTCTCATCCTGTGAAAAAATCCCTACAGCAACTGAATTTTTGGAAAAAGTCGTAGAACAGAACCAAAGTTTGGAGCAAGAGATTCCGCCAACGCCCTCATTAACCTCTCTGCCCTCAGAACCCATCCAGGGCGACAAGCCCGAAGTTCAAAACAAACTCAGCGATGTGGAAATTGTCCGACCAAAGCAAATCGTAGAGCCCACTCCCGAGCCTCCAAAATTTTCAGACGAATTGCTCGCGGCGGTTCAAAATTGGACGCGAATCCCCAAGAGTGTATTTCCAGCGAAGCCAGTGATTGCTAACATTCCGGTCGAACTTGAAGTCAAGACATCGAGTGGCCAAATCATAGGTAACTCCTTAAATCCTGCTGGCACAGAACTCCAGGTGCTTGGGACAAGAGGTAATACCTTGGTGGTAGCCAATCTCCATAACTCCAAACTCCGCGGAGAGGTAGATATTGATCAAACCGACTTTAAGCAGTTACTTGCCTATCGCTTTGAATTGAACCAAAGAAAAAAGATGGAATACAAAGCTTCACTTACCGAGCAGGCTAAACGCAAAGAAGAGGGAGGCACATCGAAATCCAAGCCTAAACCTGTCTTGGATGAAATCCCAGACCCCTTGGATTTTGGTCATGGGCGGTTTTGTATATGTCGGGATTGCCGTGAAAAAAGACTGGCCCAAACAGGTAGTTTAAAAACTGGATTTGGATTAGAACCTTAAAGACTAGCACTATGCAAAAGAAAAAAAAGAGAGCTATCGAGATTGGTGATTTTGTGAAAGAAATCGTCGCATCCAAGGGAAACAAAAAGAGATGTGGCGAAATCCTAATGATTTTACAGGATGACCCAGGCGACCCAACCTGCGAACTCATGGAAGTTAATCCTGATGATCTGACCCCATTAGAAAAGGGTTCAGATGGTGTTCAGATGTTCAAAACCAAGAGGTCCAAGCTCAAACATTACACCCCCAGGAAACAGTTATTTTCCAAAAAGACCTTTGAAAAAGGAGATGTCGTTCAGGTAAAACGAGGGTCCACACTTAAATACGGTCGAATCGTTTGTTTTG
>JAQCIX010000032.1 GCA_027593365.1 Verrucomicrobiota bacterium | reverse complement strand
TTCTCAATCTGGAAATACAGGGGCGGATGCTTATGAGTTTAGTGGAGATTTCTATCGTGCAGCGACCGGCACAGACTCCACAGACCTTACTATCCTCAAAACGGGTAGCGGGGATCAAATCTTGAGCGGTAACTTAAACTTGGCAGATTCGGACAACACCTCTGCCAGTGGTGGTTTAAACTTAGCTTCTGGTAATTTGATTTTGAAACCTGCAAGTGGTAAGACTCAAATTGTTGAGTACCTGACAGGAGCAGGTGGGTTAAAGCTCGACAATTCGGGTGTGAATGACGGGACGATTGTGACTCTTGGCTTTGCCAATCAAACAAGTTCCACTTTTTCTGGCACGGTTGTATTGGATGGAAACGGAGCGGCAGGTGAGACCAAGATAAAAGTCTCCAACTCCCGTGGTGACTCTGGTTTTGCTGCATCTGATTTTGGTGATACTCAAACTCTTTCCGGAGTCATTTCGAACGCCAACGGAAACAAAAAGCTGGTCAAGGATGGAACAGGGCAGTTAGTTCTCTCCGGAAACAATACATTTACCGGTGGGGTTGAAATCGAAGATGGTACTTTGGTTGCTGGTCATGCCAATGCCCTTGGGGCTTCTAATACGGTGACGATTACCAAAGGTAAACTTGAGGTTGAAAATGGAGTTACACTTGCCCCAACTACTATAACTGCCGGTGACTCCGAGAAAACGATGATCGGTGGGCGTGGAACCCTCAACAAAGCGGTTACCATTGGAGGAGGGAGTGGCGAGATCGATGTCATTTCAGCGGGGGATGGTATCTCTTCTTCCCTGTCTAACTCATCCACTCAACAACAAGTGTCACTTGGAGACCGTAGCAATGCGATTGGCACTTTTACCATAAGCAATACCCTTACCCTCGAATCTGGTGGCGTATTTGATTGGGAGGTAAGTGATTTTACAGGATCTGCTGGAACAGATTGGGATTTGTTAAAATTTGATACCCTCAATTTCGATACAACTAGCGATACTTTTACTATCAATATCATGGGTTTGGCTGCCGACGGGACTGCCGGAGCTATGGCGGGTGGAAATGTTTGGGGTTCCTACCAAACGAGCAGTGGATTTAAATTCATGGAAGCAACTGGGAACGGATCAGGTTGGACCGGAACAGGTGCCTTAGGAGCCGGAACTGTATCCCAATTTACCGTTGTGGACCAAGGTTGGTCCTACTACAACAGCCACCACTTGCATGAATGGAGTGTATGGCATGATGGAAGCGGAGCTTTTTACCTCCAATATTCTGCAGTCCCTGAACCATCCACTTACATGATGGTTACTGGCTTATTGATGGTACCAGGTATGTCTTACCTTCGCAGGATCAGGCGTAAAAAAGGCTCTGACCAAGAAGAAACTTCCCTCTAATTTCTGAGACTTTCCTTATCCACTGATTGATGGATGAGAATAAAAGTCACAATTTTATTTTTTGGTTAAATTCTAACTAACTTCGTAGTTAGTTTTGGACGAAACATCCGAAGAAACAGAGAAAATCCCTAGGAATCTTTGAGTTCGATCAGTTCCTGAAGCGATGAAAAATGTTCGGCTAAACCACTTGGTTTTTCGAGATCGCCAATAACCTGCCTGAAGGTTTCTTTTTTCTCCAATTGTAATTCGCGTACTCTTTCCTCGATCGTTCCCTGCGTAACCATACGATAAATGAAGGTGGGCTTATCGCGCCCCAAACGGTGGGCCCGATCGATGGCTTGTTCTTCCACCGCAGGGTTCCACCAGGGATCCATCAGGAAAACATAATCGGCCGATTTGAGCGTAACTCCTAATCCTGCGGCCTTCAGAGATGCTAGCATGACGGCTGGTTGATCACTCGATTCAAAGCGATCGACCGGTTTGGATCGATCCCGGGTTGAGCCCGTAAGCTCGAGTACTTCTAAGTGAGGGATTTCGAGTTTGATCCTCTTCTTTAATAGATTTAAAAAAGTCGTGAACTGGCTGAATACCAAGACTTTAGCTCCTGAATTAGAGAGGTCCTGCAATTTCTCAATAAGCATATCGCTTTTCGAGCCTGAGGCGGGCAAATGTTCCCTCCCCGGCAGCAGTCCAAGATCGCAACATGCCTGCCTTAACCTGGTAAGCAGGGAAAAAACATGCATGGAAGATGTGCGAATGGCTTCTTTTAAATTATTCCCATGCTCGAGGATACCCCCTTCTGCGAGTGCTTTATATACCTTTCTCTGTTCATCATTCAGGGGGCAGGGGAGTTCGGTTTCCAGCTTGGGGGGGAGTTCAGATGCCACTTCGTTTTTCATCCTTCGAAGAACGAAGGGAGTGACTTGTCTTCGTAGGAGAAGGAGGGTTTTGGCTGAATCTTCGATTAGGGATTTTTCCAATTCTTTACGGGCACCCAATAAACCAGGCATCAAAAAGCGGAAAATCGTCCATAAATCTAAGGCAGAATTCTCAATGGGGGTACCGGATAGAGCGAGGCGGTGGTTTGCTTCGATCGATAAACAGGCCTGAGTCACTTTTGCTTTTGGGTTTTTAATGAGTTGTGCTTCATCCAGCACTGCATACCTGAAGTTTACCTTATCCAGTAAGTGACGGTGTCTTCGGAGTTGGGTGTAACTCGCGATCCAGAGATAGGGATTCTCCGCATCTTCAAAAGTTTCATCCTTACATAATACACGAACCTTAAGCTTGGGGAAGTGCTTGGCTGCTTCTTTGACCCATACGGGAACCACGGAGGCTGGGCAGGTAACCAGGTCTGGGAGTTCAGAAGACGCACTGGAGCTGAGCAGAGCAAGGGTTTGTACAGTTTTTCCAAGCCCCATTTCATCGGCGAGTAAGGGATGACATCCGAGCTGATGCAAGGCATGTAGGTGGGCAACTCCTTGCATTTGATAGGGGCGAAGAAATGCAAATTTCTTTCCGACCCCATTGGTTTCCAAATTTTTGATCGAATCTCTCCAAATTTCAAGGTGCCCATCCGCACGGGTACGGAGGTATTTCCGGGCAAAAAGTGAGAAAAGCATGTATCTTGGCCAGTTGGCTCGCTTGGCATCTCCGCGATTTCTTTGCCACCATTCGAAATCTTCCACTTGGTCCTGATCAAGCTTAACCAATCCATATCCGCGAATAAAAGTTGCCCCCTGAGTGGCCTTGGTGACTCGACGAATATGTTGAGTTCCTAACCTACGATTTCCAATGTGAAAGTTTTCCCGAAGGATCATACTTTGCTCGTCCCGGCTCCTCGCTTCAATTTCCCAACTTAATGTCCTCTGGCCTTCTTTAAGCAGGTGAGCATCTCCCTTGTATTCGACCTCGAAGGAACTTTCCCACCCAGCTAGGTGTTCCTCTGAAAATTTTGCTACCTGTTTCCAGTCGGATAACCAAAATTCTCCGGCACTTTTTTGAAATTGAAATCCAAATTTGCCCGCTTCGGCCACAAAGCGCATTAAAGAGGGGCGATCGCAATCTTCTAGCTGGGATGCTTCTTTCGAGTATACGGGTATTGGCGTTGATTGAGGGCTCTGCCAGGAAGGTGTGATCCGTAGACCTTTTTGAGCAGATACTTCGATCCGAACCAAAAGTTTAACCTTACTCGTTTCCTCAAGGTTAGATTCCTCAGGAACCTCAGAAGATTCTTCCTTTGGGGCCACTGCTTCAGAGTCCTCATCCAATAACCCTTCTCCCAGCAAAGGATCATCTTCATGGAGTTCTGAGATGAGTTCTTCAATCTCGTATAACCCCGCAGTTGCGAGGGCGATTCCAAGTTCTTCCTCATCCAAGGAGGTTCGAATTTCCGGACCCTTCCCATTCCACTCCACCACAGAGTATGTCTCCTCGCGGTTTATCTTTTTGGTAATCACCGCTTGGTTCTCCTGGATATCGATCGTGGAAAGATATCCCTCGCGGTAATATTTTTGTGCATCTTTAAGCTGCTTGGGAGAGAAATGAGATTCCCAGTCAGAGGTACACAACCTTCGAAACCATGCCTCCACTGCTTCCTGAGTAAAGGTTCTTGAAGGTCCGTTAGATATCATAAGCAGCCATAAAAATTATGGCATTAAAGCTAGTGTCTCAAAAATATTGAGGGCAAGTGGAAAGCTCTAAAAGATCAGTAAAGTTATCCACAGGTGCTATTTGAATGTGGATTACTTTAGAAAAAAAGGTAGAGGTTGGAATATTAAATTTTTCCAAGTGCCCAGTTGTATGTATTGATATATTCCTTGGCCGCTTCATCCCAATCGCACTTTTTGGAAAGAGCATTTTTACGCATCTGGGTAAATTTTCGGTTGTTTGCAAAAACTTCAATGGCTTCTTTCAAGGCATCCCAGAGTGCCTTTGGAGTAGGTTCATTAAAAAGAAAGCCATTGGGTTGCTTGGCTCCATCTTTTTGCGTTTCAATCGTATCGGCGAGACCGCCTGTTCTACGGGCGATGGGTAAAGAACCATACCTCATCGCATATTGTTGAGCTAAACCGCAGGGCTCAAAACGGCTTGGCATGATGAAAAAGTCCGATCCAGCAAAAATTTTCCGAGCCAAGCCATCATCAAAGCCAATGAAGGAACCGATTCGATTGGGAAAGGAAGAAGATAAATCCCGAAAGGCTTGCTCTTCTTCCGACGAACCACTGCCAAGAATCGCAAAACTGGCATGAGTTTCGGCCATCAACTGAGGCATGATTTCAATCAGCAGATCCAATCCCTTTTGTTCAAATAACCTTGAAACCACGCCAAATAGAGGTGCTTCTACCTTCGCATCCAATTTAAATTCGTTGAGCAGATCGATTTTGCAGGCCACCTTCCCTGCCTTGGGCCGGCTCAGGCTGATGGAATGGACAAGGGAGGAGTCTTTTTGAGGATTCCAGTTTTCCTGATCAATCCCATTGAGAATGCCAATCAGGTCGGCTCCCCGGTATTGCAGGCTGGTTTCCAATCCGCATCCATAAGAAGGTGTCCTGATCTCTTGGGCATAGGTTGGGCTGACAGTGGTAATTTTGTCGGCGTTTTGAATCCCTCCCTTGAGCAGGTTGAGGGAGCCATCTTTTTCGAAACCATCCAGGGCCCAGCTGGAATCAGGGAGACCCGAGGAAAGAAAGTCCTCGTAGGAAAATACGCCTTGATGCTGAAGGTTATGAATCGTAAGCACGGATCGAATTTTAGATGCTTCAGGCAGATCCATTTGTAGGGCATTCAAGTATCCACATACAGGAGCTGCCATCCAATCATGGGCGTGAATAATATGGGGTCGCCAGCTTGTGACTTTTTCAAGTTGCAAGGCTGCCTGGCAAAGGGCAAAGGCACGCTGGGCATTATCGTGAAAGTCTCCGCCTTCATCCGAATAGATTCCTGCTCGGTCAAAAAACTGTGGAAGATCGATGAGGTATGCAGGAATATCCCGATTGCCTAGTCTTGCTTGGCGTATACTAGCCTCGATCGGTTTATCGTTCAACTCGAGGGTGATTTTCTGATCGAGCAATTGGGATTCGATTTCTTGGCACTCCCGATGGAGCGGACAAATAACGCGTACATCCACCCCAAGTTTTTTCAGGGAAATGGGTAGGCTACCGACCACATCTCCCAACCCCCCCGTTCGTACCAAAGGATTTACTTCCGGGCTAACAAATAAAACATTCATCAAATTTGATAAAAATAAGAATCTTGATGCCTAATCGCTGTAAATAAGCAATTTGAAAACAGAATTAAGCATGCTTATTCAATGCTTGCGAAACCCCATGATGAAGCGATATTTTAAAAATTTGTGAATCATACTATCCTTATTTGGCAAAGGGCAAGTAAGCCTGCATGGATCTGCAGCCTTGTTTGATCGATTTTTCTTTCACCATTTAAACCATCGGTTCTCCCATGCCTAGCCGGTCCATCGAATTTGAATCGGAGCGTCAATTCCACAAGCTCTACTGCGAAAACCCCGAGCACTTACTTTCTGTAGAGAAATCCTTGGGGGTTAAAATCGTCGCCAGAGGGAACCTTTTATTAATGGAAGGGGAGGGTGAGCCTCTAAATCGTGCCGAAGAATTCTTTACCTTGCTGCAATCTGCAAAAGAACAGGGCCTAGTTCATGGTAAATTCGACTTTTTTAGGTTTCTGGAGCAATTTAATCAAAAGGACATTAGGGAGCTTAAGGAATTATTGAATCGTCCGCTTCGTCTACAGATACGAAAAAAATCCGTAGTTCCTCGAAATTTAAGCCAAAGGAAGTTTCTGGATCTGATCTTAAAAAATGATCTGGTTTTCGGGATCGGTCCGGCAGGTACCGGAAAAACATTTTTAGCCATGATTGTTGCCTTACACGCTTTGCTGGAAGGAGAAATTGAAAGAATTGTATTAGCCAGACCCGCGGTGGAAGCTGGAGAAGCCTTGGGCTTTCTTCCAGGAGACCTAGAGGAAAAACTGCTTCCTTACTTGCGCCCCCTCTATGATGCGATGGACGAGGTGTTGGGACCGGTGGAGGCAAGAAAGTTAGTGGAAACTGGGGTGGTCGAAATTGCCCCTCTCGCTTACATGAGGGGAAGAACCCTCAGTAAATGCTTTGCTTTATTGGATGAGGCACAGAATACCACCCGGTCTCAAATGATGATGTTTCTTACCCGTTTGGGAGAGGGCAGTAAAATGGTGGTCACCGGGGATCTTACTCAGGTAGACCTCCCTCCAAAGCAGGAATCAGGTTTACGTGAAGCCAAAAGAATCCTGCACTCGGTGAAAGGTTTGCATTTTCATGAGTTTGGCCATGGAGATGTCGTTCGCCATCCTTTAGTTAGTCGAATTATTGCGGCGTATGAGGATAAGGACTCCGAAGAAAAAGCCTCCAAACAGAAAAGATGAGTGAGGATAAAAAAGATCTGGTCCGTAAAAATTTGCGGAGCAGTAGAAGGCGGCGTGCTTTGCAAGAAGAGGATTTAAAGAAAAAAAATTTAGAAGGCTTTTCGGGTTTTTGGGAGAAAATAGGAAAGAACCTTTTCCAAACCATTTTCTTTGGAGTAGCCATAGTGCTTATTTGCTTTGTGGGACAGGAACCGCCTGGTTTGCGAACTCTCGGGGAGGTGGCACCAGAAAATGTCTACAGTGACCGTGCATTCAGCTATCTTAGTGAGGTCCGCAAAAAAGAAGCAGAGGAATGGATAAGAAGCAGTACGCCAAGAGAGTTTACCCGGGATTTTGTGGGAGAGGAGAGTTTTGCCAAAGCAATGGTACGTTTACGTGAAGGTATGCTTGCGGTCGTGGAAATGCCTGAGGAATCTCAAAATTTAGCACTCCAATCTTTGATGGATGAATTGAAGGTCAAATTTCAGGTGATTCTAACCGATCAGGAAGCTCTTACCTTGTTAAATATCATAATGATGAATGGGGAAGACTTTTTCTCTCAGGGAAATAAGCTGCTTTCCCAGCTCCATCTGACTGGAGTTGTTAAGTTCCCATCGGTGGATCAAAAGTTTTTAGCAGAGTCCAATGCGACGGCTAGGATTAAAGCCCAAATGATCGATTTTTCGAATCGATTGGTTCTTTACGATCGCGAAAAAAACATCACCACCATGGATGATTTGTCCAGCCGCTATCCAGTACTAGCTGATTTTTTAGGTAATCTATCCTCAGATGAAGAGAGTATTGAGCAGGAATCTTTTAAGGGTAAAAGTCGTTTACAACTTCGTGATATCATTGAGTATGCCGATGAAAACCAGTCCTTTGCTGCTCAGGAATTAAGAAACGATTTTGCATCCGATCTTGGAGAGTTTTTGATAAAAGGTCTTCGGTTACGTTCGATTGACCGTTCAGCCACTACCGCGGCACAGGAGCGTGCAATCTCAGATATGGAGCCGACTGTTATATCTGTGCAGGAGGGAGATATCATTCTACGCCGCGGAGAGAAAGTCACCGCATCCGATCTTGAAAAATATCAGGAGTACTTAGACCTGGCATTGGAGGATAGTGTTCTTTTGCCCAAACGAATTTTTGTAACTTTTGTTACCCTGTTATTCGGAATTGTTTACATTCGGTTGGTCCTTCCAAACTTCTGGGCGGATGGCCCCCGCTCAAGCATTGTCGCCATTGCGATTCTTTCCAATCTGGCTTTTTCCCGATTCGTGATGGAACTTGGAGAGACAGAGTTATTTGGATCAAGTCCGGTTCTTATTGGCTTACTCCCGTACCTTCTCCCGATCGCTTTTGCTCCGATGATTGTTATGATCACGGTGGGTCCGAGAATGGCTACATTGACGGCTATGATGACCTGCGTTTTTCATGCGGCGATGCAGGAAATCGGGATCGAGATGCTGGTGGGATCTCTTTGCACCGCTTTGGTGGGGGTTTATTTTTGTAGAGAGGTCAGACTGAGGGGAAGTGTGTTAAAAGCAGGAACGATGGCAGGGATCACTGGTGGAGTGGTTGCCCTGGGGATTGGTTTTGCTTCGGGAAGCGGATGGGTGGTTCCCTTAAATCATGCCCTGGCATCCTTTGTGGTTTCAGTTTTTACTGGTGCCCTGGTTTTAGGTGCGATGCCCTTGATCGAAAATGCTTTTAAAGTAGCCACGGATGCCACCCTTTTTGAGCTCACCGATTATAACCACCCATTGCTTCGTAGAATGCAGGTTGAAGCACCCGGGACCTATCACCATAGCCTAATGGTAGCAAACTTGGCGGAGGATGCAGCCCTCGAAGTTAAAGCCAACCCCACCCTTTGCCGGGCATGTGCACTGTTTCACGACATTGGAAAAATGGTACAGCCCAATTATTTTACGGAGAATCAGGGAGATTTTGGTAACCCGCATAACCGCCAAAATCCTGCCATGAGTGCATTAATCATTAAAAGCCATGTTAAGGAAGGTCTTGAAATTGCTAGAGAGCACCGATTGCCCAAAGTGATCCGCGATGTGATCCGCCAACACCATGGAACGACCCTGGTGAAATACTTCTACTTCCAGGCAAAGCAAAAATCAAAACAAGCCAATCTTCCATACGGAGATTCTGACCTTCAGGAACCCGATGAATCAACCTACAGGTATGATGGTCCACGCCCACGCTTTAAAGAAAGTGCGATTATATTTTTCGCCGATTCCGTGGAAGCCGCCGCACGGTCCCTTCCTAAAGTTACCCATCATAGCGTGGAAGAGTTATTGGATTCGATTTTTCAGGATCGCTTAGAGGATGGGCAGTTAGACGAGTGTCCACTCACTTTGGAGGAAGTCGCAACCATCAAGAAGAGCTTTCTTAAGACCACTTTAAATATGCTTCACTCGAGGATTGAATATCCCGATGAAGATAAGGATTCTCGCAACCCTTTCCCTCACAATGCTACCTGACCCCTCCAAAGGTCTGGTACCAGAAATTGAGGTTGCAAACCAATATGACCGACTGGAGTTTGAACCGTCCAGGCTAGATAGCTTTTTTAAAGCTGTCTTTTCTCTGCATCAGCATAATTTATCAGGGGAACTATCGGTTGTTTTCATGGATCGTGATGCACACAATCAATTACATGGAAAGTTTTTAAAAGATTTTAGACCCACTGATGTGATCACTTTCCCTGCCGATCAGGAAAATGAATTGGCTGGAGAAATTTGCGTATCTGTCGACCAGGCTATTGAGGAGTCAGTAAGCAGGGAGATCCCCTTCGCAGAGGAGATGAGCTTGTACTTGATCCATGGCTGGCTCCATATCATTGGCTTTGATGATCTCGATTCAATAGACCGGGAAGTCATGCGTTTGGAGGAGCAAAGGGTTATGGGACACATCCAAAAGCTTTCGCTTTGGCCTGATTTTCGACTCGCTCAAAATCTACACGATTAATATCACTAACTGTCTGTGAGTGCACCCAAAAGTAGTTTATCCCGGCGATTCCGAAATGCGTTTTTCACTGGCCTTCTGGTTTTTCTACCACTGGGTACAACGATTTTTGTAATCGATTTTTTACTCGATTTATTTAAAGACCCTGCCCTCAAACTCGCCTACCAACTCGGATTAAGCGAAGAGAATTCTTTCTTTGGTTTAGAAACTCTTTTAGCGGTTGCTGGTTTGATTATCGGAGTTGTTTTACTCACCGCTCTTGGATACTTTTCGAAATATTTGTTGGGTCGGTTCTTTATCAACCTGACCGAAAAGGTTCTGGATAAAGTTCCTTTCATTAATGCCGTTTATCGTTCGGTGAAACAGATTGTGGATACTTTTGGGCGTGAGAACCGGGCTTTGTTTAAGGAGGTCTGCCTGGTTGAATACCCGAGGAAGGATTGTTATGCCTTGGGCTTTATCACTGCTGAATCTTCCGAGCATGTTACGAGTAAAATTGGAGAAGGCTTAACTTATGTTTTTGTCCCTACTACCCCAAATCCAACAAGTGGTTTTCTTCTTTTGGTTAAGGACGAGGAGATTCACCGGCTCGACGTTTCAGTTGGGGACGGTATGAAAATGTTGATTTCTGGTGGTGCAGTGGTTCCTCCTGTAGCCTAAAACTTACCATTGACCTCATCGGAAGAATTGTCCGGGGTCATCCTTTCTAGAGATCCAGCCGGTGAACGCTTTTTTCGGATCCGTTTGTTTGATCAAACTACAGGTTTGCGGGCAGTTTTATTTTCTTCTCCCGATAAAAGATCGTCCAAGGCTCCGCCACCTGACCTGTTTGACGATATACAATGCCTGGTTAACCCAAAACAGTCTGAGCAATCCATCCCGTTTGCCCGGGATTTTGAAAAAGTTCATTCCCATCGAGAATTAACGGCGCATCCTGCCCATTTTTTAGCTGCTGGGGAGATCGCCCGTTTTTATTTGGCCAACGGATCACACTTACTCGACCCAGCTCCTCAATTAAAATTATTACGCACATCTCTGGCGTCTTTGATACGGGCATCTTTTTCGAAAGTCGTACTCATAAAGCTTTATTTTTGTTTCGCACGAAATGAGGGCCTCCCAGTTCGGGAGTCTTGGCTTACTGGCTTGCCGAATGACTTGAGGGAAGCTGCGTTGCAAGTTCTCCAAACTCCTGTGAAGGATGTGGCCATTGAAATGGAAAGAATTCATGAACTCCTTCACAGCTTACAACTCTGGATGAATTCAGAAACGGAGTTGCAGGTCTGAGGTTCTTTTTGAGCTTTCTCAACCCTTGCCAACCTCGCTTGGTTTGAGTTAGATATGTCCACATAGTATGGGAGTTTTCAAAAAGATTTCTGAGGTGCGGACTCAAGGTAAGGGAACTTACGAGGTTACCAATCTGATCGAAGAGGGGCTCGCTGAGTCTGGCTTTTCCGACGGTTTGGTCAGTGTATTTGTTCAACATACGAGTTGCAGCTTGGTCATTATGGAAAATGCCGATCCCTCTGCTCGTGTAGACTTGGAAAGGTTTATGGAGGAATTGGTTCCTGAGGATTATCCTTACTTTATCCATACTCATGAGGGGCCTGATGATATGCCCTCTCATGTGAAAATGGCTCTGACCCGTACAAGTGAACAAATTCCATTTGCCAAGGGGCGATTGCAGTTAGGCACCTGGCAAGGCCTTTTTTTATGGGAGCACCGAGCGGCCCCTCACCATCGTAGGCTTATCTTTACCTTTATCGGAGAATGAAACTACAGATCTTTTTGCCTTGG
The DNA here is from genome assembly GCA_027593365.1 of Verrucomicrobiota bacterium. Taxonomy (GTDB): domain Bacteria; phylum Verrucomicrobiota; class Verrucomicrobiia; order Opitutales; family Seribacteraceae; genus Chordibacter. The sequence continues at coordinate 2,622 of JAQCIX010000032.1, read as the reverse complement.
GTGGTCTCAATTGGGTTTGTATTTCAATGGGGTTGTGCCCCAGTGGGTAGTATTATTGAGGAAGGGGATGATCCTGCCTTCGAGCGTGGAAGATCTTACCTCAGGGTAGGGAGAGATGCGGAAGCATTGGATGAGTTTCTTTCGGTTACCCGACGGGTCACTCAGGCTCCAAAGTCTCACCTTGAAGCAGGGCGATTGTTGCTTACCTTATCGGACCGAAAGGATCCAGTTGCTGCAATTTACCATTTTCGTAGATTTTTGTTGTTGGAACCAGATTCCCGAGAGTCTCCGATGGTGGAAGAATTGATTGTTTCTGCTGAGCGTGAAATTATTCGTAAATTACCGGGTGAACCTTACAACAATTACCTGGAAAGTATAGAACTGAAGGATGAGAACGACCGTTTGCGTCGTGAAGTTTCTGATCTTAAAGCCCGCTTAGGCTCTCCGCTTGTTCCTGCATTACCCGTATCTGTAGATGAGGTTTCTTCTGAAGTAAGTGCCGAACCTGTTCGGGTTGCTCCGCCCGAGATCGCAAAACCAACCATACCGGCTTCCTATGTTGTGCAGCCAGGGGACAGTTTATATGCAATCAGCAAAAAAGTGTACGGAAATGCCAGCTACATCGATTCGATTTATTCAGCCAATCGGGATATCTTGAAAAGCAAGAACAGTCTCAAAGTAGGGCAAACCCTTCGCTTGCCTCCATCCCGCTAAGTGGACTTATTCTGTTAAGGATATGCGCCATGGCGTATTTTGACAATAACTCCACCACTCGTCCGAGTTTAGAGGTAACGGAAGTTATAGCCCATGCTTTGGGTGAAAGCTGGGCTAACCCATCTTCTCCTCATCGCCTTGGTAGCCGGATTCGAGCACAAATTGAAAAAATAAGAGAGGAGATGGCCAGCTCTTTGGGGGTGTCACCTGAGTGCCTGATATTCAATTCTGGTTCTACCGAATCGAATAACACGATCCTCTCCTGGGCAGCACGCAACCTTTCTTCCAATCCTTCCAATATCCTGATCTCCCAGGTCGAGCATCCGAGCGTCCTGGAAGCCTCTATGTATTATTTTCCAAGCAAGGTGCATTTAATACCGGTCGACCGAAATGGAGTCATTGAATTGTCTGCTTTTCAAAAATTACTGGATCAATTCCAACCGGTTCTGGTTAGCCTGCTTGCGGCTCACAATGAGACCGGGGTCATTCAACCCTGGCAGGAGGTTGCTCGGATTTGTAAGCAAAGAGGGGTTTGGTTCCACTGCGACGCTACGCAATGGCTTGGGAAAATGAACCTGGATGGATTGAATCATTGCTCGAGTTTTTCTTTCTCTGCCCATAAATTTGGTGGGCCCAAGGGAGTAGGGGCACTGGTTTCTGCGTCGCCGGTCCATTTGATTAAGGGAGGTGGGCAGGAAAAGGAATCGAGGGGCGGTACAGAAAACTTTCCCGGAATTCAAGGAATGCATATTGCCTGGGAGCGAAATTGTCTCTCACTTCAGTCCACTCATGATCATTCAGAATGGAAAACCAATTTTGAGAAAACCCTCCTTAATGAGTTACCTGGAACGATGATTCTTGGAGAGGGGGTGCCACGCCTCTGGAACACCTCTCTTTTATGTCTGCCAGATTTCGATAACCTGAGTTGGATCAGTAGGATTGATAGGTTGGGTCACCAAATATCTACTGGCTCTGCCTGCTCTACAGCCCGTGCTCAACCCTCATCTCTTGCGGGTGCTATTGGTTTGGATCAATCACAAAGCCAGCGACTGGTTCGGGTTAGTTCTTACATCGAAAATACCGAACAAGATTGGTTGGATTTGGCAGATTCCTTCATTGCGGCTTATCAGCAGTTGCTGGATGAACGTGGAGTAACTGGGGTCATTACACTTTAATTTATATCCAACCAAGTGCGACTCACCGGGATTAATCTACAAAATTTTCGAAACTTAGGTTCGGTGAGTCTGAAGTTCTCCAGTGACCGAATTTTTTTTATAGGGAAAAACGGCCAGGGGAAATCGAACCTTTTGGAAGCGATCGGGATGTGTTCGACCTTACGATCCTTTCGAGGAGCTATCTCCGAATCGATGGTAAAACAGGATCAATCAGAGGCATCTCTTTTTGCGCAATTTCTCGATGATCATGGGAATGAAAGAGATATTTTGGTCAGTTTTGGTAAGAAAGGAGCGAAAGCGGTTCGTCTGGATGGAGAGCCTACTCAGCGATTAGTCGACCTCTTGGGGCAGTTTCCTTTGGTTTGTCTATCATCCCGAGACTTTCGCTTGGTTCGGGAAAGCCCATCGGATCGCAGAAAGTGGATGGATTTGGTTTTATCTTCCACCTCTGCTGAGTATTTGTCTGCCTTGCAAAGGTATTATCGATCGATGAAGGAACGCAATGTATTGCTCAAAAAACAGGCTTCCGATTCTGAGTTGGTCGCTTTTGAGCATACCTTGGCTGCTTCGGCGCATACCCTGTTTCAGGTACGAAAAACTTTATTTCCCGAACTTGAGCAAGCCTTTGAGGAGTCCTATTCAAAACTTAGTAACGATTTGGAAGTTGCCAAGCTATCCTACCTTCCGGATTCACAGGCAGATGATCCGGATCAATGGATGAATCTATTTGCCA
>JAQCIX010000031.1 GCA_027593365.1 Verrucomicrobiota bacterium | reverse complement strand
ATTGTAGAGTTCCTCGCCCTTGGCAATAGTTGCCTCCTTGAGTGTAGCTGCTTTTTTGTCTGAAGAATAGCGGTCTCCCGCGTTTGGGCGGATTATCACCACCAGTTTGCCTGGTTCGGACCTTACTTCTTTGACCTGAGTTTTAGGCGATTTGAAGGAGATCTTTTCCTTTCCTTCTGTTGAAATGCTCAGTTGAAGAGTTTGGTTTCCTGGTCCAGTTCGGGGAGTAAATTCAATGGTGTGTTCGCCTGTGGAAAATGAAAAGACCGGTTGTTTGGTTTCATCCAAATCGTATCCCAGGTACTTAGGGGCACCCAGCTCGGCAATGGATTTACCATTGATATGAATAGGGTGTTTTCCCTGTGCCTTGTAGAACAGAAAGCCGTAAAGCTCGGGCACATAGGCAAACCCTCTGCGTCTTCCGCCCTCCTTGTCACCCCAGTAGTTTTTCATATCAAGGAATCCATCCGTCCATGCGTAGAGCAATCGGCATTCGGTGGTGTCCCATACATAGGACAGCTTTTTACCAAGGTTCACAGCTATCGCAGCAGGTACTCCGGGTATGGGAGGCTGGACTCCATCATTTTCTTTTCCGCTGCGTGCACTGTATTTGGCAACACTCGTACCTCTGGAGTGGTTTCCAAGCACTAGGTTGCGATCCAATTTCGGGTCCGGGCAATAGGTACGTAAAATCAGTGGACTTTCCAAAGATCCCATCGGCTTGGTATCAAAGGTGAGATAGCCAGTATCCTGAAAGTTTCGGGCAACCGCCATGGGAGTAGATGCGGTTAAAAAAGTTAGGCAGACTAAGACAAATGACTGGTTTATTTTCATATTTGCTTTACGCGAGTAAACTTAACACTTGTTTCGCAGGCAAAGATAAAAAAGTTTAAAAGCAGGATAAAAATCCCGAAGCCCCTCTTTTATTTTTTAAAACTTTGTCCAAAAATGTAGACAGTTTGATATTTGGTATATAGTTGATATATCAAATAAAGTGAGCATTGAGGATAAATACAGGGTGCCCGGTCTCGAACGTGGTCTTCGGGTTATAGAATTTTTAAATGATCACCCGGACGGAATGTCTATGGGGGAGTTGAGTACCCGTCTCGGAATCCCGACCAACAGCATCTATCGCATTTTAGCCACCCTGGAGCGGGGCAACTATGTGCAGAAAAGAGAAAATTCTTCCCACTATTTCCTGGGTTCTAAACTTCTTAGCATGTCCGCTCCGGTTACGGGAGTTCCGTCTTTCGTGGAATCCTCTCTTCCGCACATGCGCATTTTGCGAGATGAAACCAAAGAAAGTATTCTTTGTGGTACCTTGCTAGGGCAGGAGGGTGTTGTTTTGGAACAAGTGGAAGGTCTTCACTCCTTTAGTTTCCGGATTAAGCCAGGTCTTCGTTTCCCTCTTTACACCGCCGCACCCGGTAAATTGTTTCTTGCTCACATGTCTGAAGTTGAAAGGGCTACTTATTTAGAATGTCAATCGTTTGAAAAATTTACTCCGAACACTCTGACTTCAGTATCTTCATTGATGAAGGAAGTTAAACAGGCAGAGCAGGATGGGTATGCTTTTGACCGGGAAGAGGAAATGATTGGTCAGGTTTGTGTGGCCTCGGGTGTCTTTAACAGGTCAGGTCGGTTGATTGGTGCAATCTGGATGGTTGCCCCTTCCAGTCGAGTATTGCCCACTGACCTGCTACCTTTTGCAGAGAAGGTACGCGAATGTGCCGAGCGGATATCTTTGTCATTTGGGTATTCCAAATTAAGAGCCGCCTGAATTCCTGATGAATCTATCCATGCAGAATCTCTTCCTCGTGGTACTATTACTTCCGCTTTTTCTATGGGGCGAGCGGGAGTACACCGACGAGCAGATTGCTTTCTGGGAAGACGAAGCTTACCCAGTCCTCGAAGAAAACTGCTGGTCTTGCCACGGGGTAAGTAAAAAAATCCGAGGTGGTTTAATTCTTACCACATTAGAAGGTGTTCTAAGAGGAGGAGAATTTGGGCCTGCGGTGGATTTAGAAAATCCTAAAAACAGCCTTCTTCTCAAAATGACTTCGCATCAGGATAAAGATCACGAAATGCCTCCCGATGGAAAGATGGCGGATGAGGATATTGCCGTGCTCGCCAAGTGGATCGAGCTCGGAGTTCCTTTCCCAAATGCAGATGAGGTGGAACCCGAAGGAAAAATTATCCATCACGGTGCGGATTATGAAAAAGGAAAGCAGCATTGGGGATTCAAGAAAGCAAGCAAGACTGCCTTGCCCGATAAACGGCTCGGTTCTCACCCTATCGACCGTTTTGTAAACTATCGTTTGGAAAAAGCTGAACTTGAGGTTAACGGCCGGGCCGAGGATCATGTCTTGATCCGCAGGGTCTATTATGACCTTACCGGACTTCCGCCCAGTCCTGCTGAGGTGGAAGCTTACACCCTTAATCAAGATCGGGACAAATTCAGCAAATTGATCGATCGCTTGCTCGATTCTCCCCACTATGGAGAAAGGTGGGGCAGGCACTGGCTCGACCTAGTCCGCTATGCTGAGACCAATGGCTATGAGCGCGATGGCGATAAGCCTGAAATCTGGCGCTACCGTGATTATGTGATTGATTCCTTTAACCAAAACAAACCTTACGATCGGATGATTCTTGAGCATATTGCCGGGGATGAATTGCCCGATGCGGATGCCGCATCCATTACCGCCACTGGGTATCAGCGTCTCGGGGTGTGGGACGATGAACCTGCAGATCCGACACTAGCCAAATACGATTACCTCGACGACATAGTGCGCACTTCTGGCGAAGTTTTTCTGGGGATGACCATCGGGTGTGCCCGTTGCCACGACCATAAAATCGATCCCATTTCCGCGAAGGATTACTACTCCATGCTCTCCTTTTTTGCCAATGTGACTCCGCACCGTCAGGCACAATCCAACTTGGTTCAGGTAACCTCGGAAAACCCAGATACGCAAGCTATCCAAACCCGCAGGAACTGGGAAAACCGTTTGAGCCAACTTCAAAAAAGTGTGCAATCTTTAAAAAGCGAATTTTTTGCTAAACTGGACCCGCAGTATCTTCCTCAAGCTAATCTCAATTTATCGGATGCCCGTGCAGGTGGGCTTGATTGGAAGTACTCCTTAACCAATCCGGGAGATGCCTGGGAGACCAACGGATTTGGCGATACTGATTGGCAGGTTGGTAGATCCGGGTTTGGTTTGAGAGGTACCCCTGGCTCGATCGTCAACACCGAGTGGAAAACCAAAGACATTTGGCTGCGGCATAAATTTGGGCTGGCGGAGTTGCCCAAGTCTCTTTTTCTCTCCTTTCATCACGATGAGGATATCACGGTATTTCTAAATGGGCGTCAGATTCTGCACCGTACAGGATACTCCACTTACTACCAGACCGAGGATGTAACAGATTCGGCGATTCCAGCTCTGCAGACCGGTCAGAATGTACTCGCTGTCCATGTGAAGCAAACCATTGGTGGACAGTTTTTTGACCTTTCCCTGCGCGGATTTTCCAAACCCGTAAATTTGGATCATCTGATTAATAAACATGGTTCCGAAGTTTTGTCCAACGGTCGCCTTAAGCTTTATAAATCTGACAAAGGTACTTTAGCGAAACACCTGAAGTCCGAGCCATCTGCTTCTCAATATCCGGTGCTAGCAGTGGCGGAAAGTGGCGATCACTCCACCCACATTCTTCGTCGTGGTAACCCCGCTTTACCTGGTCCCTCGGTCTCTCCAGCATTCCCAAGTATTTTTGGTGGGTCCAAGGTTGCTATTCCTGCGAGTTATAAAAAAGAAAATTCAAGCGGCAGGCGTCGGGTTTTGGCCGAGTGGTTGGCTTCCCCGGAGAATCCCATGACTGCCCGGGTGATGGTAAACCGGATCTGGCAGTATCATTTTGGTCGGGGGATTGTTCGTTCTTCCAATGATTTTGGACTGCAGGGAGATGACCCTACTCATCCAGATCTGCTTAACTGGCTGGCTCACCAATTTGTGGAATCGGGTTGGGATATTAAAGCGATGCACCGCTTGATTATGTCATCCGATGCTTATCAGCGATCCTCCGCTCCGAACGATAAGTCTTTGGTGAAGGATCCATTAAACGATCTTTTCTGGCGCTTTGATATGCGCCGCTTGCAGGCAGAGGAGGTACGCGACTCTATCCTTGCTGCCCGAGGTAGCCTCAATCTGGAGATGGGTGGACCCAGTGTGACTCCGCCCCTTCCTGCCCTTGTTTTGGCTACCGCTTCCAAACCGGATCAAGCATGGGGTAAATCCACACCTGCTCAAGCCAACCGGCGCAGTGTTTATGTCAAAGTAAAGCGTTCTTTACAGGATCCCATCTTACAAAGCCACGACGCTGCCGATACCGATGCCACCTGCCCGGTTCGCTTTACCACCACCGTGCCCACACAAGCACTGACTATGATCAACGGAGAGTTTGTTAATGAATCGGCTCTTACCTTTGCCGAACATATCCGCAAGCAAGCGGGAAATACTTTGCACGATCAAATCAAACATGGTTTATCGATCGTTTTTTCCCGCAGTCCTGAGCCCAAGGAGATTGAAGCAGGTGTGAAGATGGTGGAGGAGGTTAAAGCTGTGAGTAATCTTAGCGACAAGGATGCCCTCGACCGTTTTGCCCTGCTCGCCTTAAACCTTAATGAATTTATGTACCTGGACTAGATATGAAAACAAACAAGCCAAACTTTTGTAACCAGTTAAACCGTCGTGAGTTCATCAAGGACATTGGGGGTGGTTTTGCCGCCCTTGGTCTTACCGGGATGCTGGCACAGGACGGTTTTTTTGCTTCTCAAGCGATGGCCAAAGTACCTGAATTTGTCAACCCGCTCGCTCCCAAACCTGCACCGCTGCCAGCCAAGGCAAAATCTGTTATCTTTCTTTTTATGTATGGTGGGCCAAGCCATATGGACACTTTTGATTATAAACCCGATCTGTATCCCCTCGATGGAAAAACCATTCAGGTAAAAACCTTTGGTCGGGGAGGGCACCGAAACGAAAGTCGAGTGGTTGGGCCCAAGTGGAAATTTAAACAATACGGACAATGCGGGAAACATGTGTCTGATCTGTTTCCTCATGTTGGTGAGTGTGTGGACGATATCGCCTTTTTGCACTCTATGACTGCCGACTCTCCCATCCATGGTTCCGCTATGTTGATGATGAACTCGGGCAATTTGCTTTCCGGTCATCCCTCCATTGGGTCATGGGTTAATTATGGCTTGGGTAGTGTGAATGAAAATTTGCCGGGCTTTGTGGTTATGCTTGATAAACTGGGCGGTCCCATTAGTGGGGCGAAGAATTGGTCCAGTGGGTACATGCCTGCGAGTTACCAGGGCACAGTTCTTCGCTCTCAGGGAACTCCGATTCTGGATCTGAAAAATTCTCAGGGTATCGCTGGCGCCCAACAGCGCACCCTGCTTGATCACTTGCGGATGATGAATGAGGACCATCTGTCCACCCGTTACGACAATACTAACTTGGCGGCCCGGGTGGCTTCGTATGAACTTGCTTACAAGATGCAGTCCTCGGCTCCGGAAGCGGTGGATATCGATAAGGAACCTGCACACATTAAAGAATTGTATGGGGTGGATGGTTCGCGCACCGATGATTTCGGGCGGAAATGCTTGCTTGCCCGCCGGATGGTGGAGCGCGGAGTACGTTTCATTCAGGTGTATTCAGGTGGTCACCACAACGATGCCAACTGGGATGCTCACGGCGACTTGGTCAAAAATCATGAGTTGCATGCTGGCAATACCGATAAGCCTATCGCTGGCTTGCTCAAAGATTTAAAACAACGCGGACTACTGGATGAAACCCTGGTGGTCTGGGGTGGAGAATTCGGCCGCCAGCCCACCGCAGAATACAAGGAGGGTACCGGAAGAGACCACAATTCTTATGGCTTTACCATGTGGATGGCTGGGGGCGGTATCAAAGGGGGAGTATCCGTGGGAACTACCGATGAGTTGGGCAGTCGTGCGGTGGATGACAAGTTTCATGTCAGGCGTCTTCATGCTACTATTCTCAACCAGCTCGGTCTGGATCCCAATAACCTATCCTTTTTTCATGGTGGTCTGGATAAAAGCCTAGTCGGGGTGGAAGGTGCGGAGCCGATTAAGCAGATTATATCCTAAATCTCAGGGTGACTTCGGTTGCTTTTGTCTTGCGTAAACTTGTCTAACAATCCTCCTTTAAGAACCATGACGCCCAAAATTACCTGCCCTCATTGTGATAAAGATATTTCTGTGCCTGCTAATCAGGTCACGGTCAGACAAAACTGGAAATATGTTCTTCTTTTGGTAGTGCTGCCTCTTCTTTTCTTCATTCCCACATACAAAGTTGTTTACTTTAAACCGGTTGTTACTGAAGACCTTTCGCTCGTGGATGTGTCCACTTCCTTGAATGGCATGACCTTGGAACTTCGTGGAGTGGTGGAAAATAAGAGCGAAAATGCGTGGAAGGCAGTAATGGTGGAGGCAGAATTTTTTGATCAAGATGGCAACTTTGTGGATGAAGCAAAAACTAGCCTTTCAACGAATATCAAGGAGCATTCCCGTGAGCATTTTAAAGTTAGACTCAATGGGCTTGGTAAAGAGGCATTAAAACTCGAACCCAGAGTGAAACTAACCGGCGGGTACGCCGAGTAATCAATCTTGATTGAAGCTTATTTTTTCCCTCGTCAATCGAGGGTCGGGTGTTGTTTATGGGAGGATGTTTCGTTTCTTTGTTTGGAACCTTTTTCTTACCTCCATTCTTTTGGGCCATTCTGAGCTTTGCCAGCTAAAGAAGGCGGGTCTTTTCCGTTTCGAGCAGGCGGAGCATGAGTATCCCGTGAGTAGCTTGGGCTCTACTCATTTCTACGATTCTTCGATTTTTGTAACCAGCGGAGAAACCAGAGTCGTATTTCTTGAACATATTCCAGGAAAGGGAGACCGGTTGATGACTGGAGAAATTACTGACGGGGAGTTGGTTGGCCCTCATCCTGTTTTTCCGGTGGTGGGTACTTATAAGAACCCAACTGCTACGGTGGATACAAAGGGTCAGGTTTACCTGAGTTGGGAAGAATTTAAAGAGGCTCGTTGGCAGATGATGGTTTCTCGTTTTGATGATGGTCAGGCTGAGGAAATACAAGCACTAAACCAACCTGCATCCTTTTCCGTGGATGCCCAAGCCCATTATGGAGATAGGAACTTCGGCAACGGGATTAACCATGCCACCGCTCCTCATCCACAGGGCGGTTTGTCTATTGTCTGGCAGCAGGATGTGGGTGGGCAGTTCGATGTCGCCCATGCCCGGGTCTCCCCAGGGGTAAAGATTTCCGAACAGAAGATTCTTAGCAAAAACCCTCGCGGAGACTGGGCACCCCGCATTGCCATCAACGCAGATGGAAAGAGCTTTGTGACCTGGGATAGCTATGATGGGCAAAGTTTCAATGTTTTGGGGAGATGGGTCCAAGAAGAGGGAGGTGATCCAGATGTCCTCGCCGGTGGCCCCTTGGCTCAATTCCGAACGGATGTTACCTTTGTGGGAGAAAAACTCTTTGTTCTTTGGGAAGAAGCGGCCGCCAATTGGGGAAAGGATTACGACGGTGGTTTTGGTAAATGGACCGATATAGAGGACCACCATGGTCCCTTGCACAAGTTCCGCCTGATCCGCGTTGCAGAAGTGGTCGATGGACAGGCGGTATTGCTTTCGAATAGTCTTCCCCATGCTTTGCTCGATCATGCTCTTGCTCAGCAAGACAGGCGGAATAATCTAGAGCAACTTGGGGTCTTTTATGAGCGTGGCCAGTTTGTGAAGGACGGGCAGGGCAGGTTATGGTTGGTACACCGTTCGTTTCATGCCCCCCATGTTCGCACCACTCAATCAGTGGCTCACCATATTGAATCTGGTTGGCAGGTGCAGGCTCGCTGTTTCGATGGTGAAAAATGGTCCAAGCTTCACTCCTTTGAGTACCCTCAACGGGATGGACTGCAGAGAATGTCAGTGGTTCCTACACCCAAGGGTTTTTCGATTACTTACACCACCGGACGCACCCATCGTGATGCTCCATCCGAGCATCGTGGGGTGTTCTTTGGGACCGTCGGGATGGATGGTTTTAAGGCGGAGGAAAAGCAGGTTTCCTTACCCGCAATTAAACCAACCCGGTTAGTTCAATCCACCTCTCCTACCACTCTAACGGAGGCAAATGTTGGAGGGCACTCCTACCAACTGAGTTTTGGCGATTTGCATCGCCATACCGATCTTTCCCTTTGCTTTCCCTTTTTTGATGGCACTTATGATGACCAGTTCCGTTATATCATTGAAGTGGTGGAGCATGATTTTGTCGGCATAACCGACCATGCTCGTGATCTATCCAATGGTGAGGTAGACAGTCTGGTATGGAGACGGAGCGTCAAGGAAGTGACCAGACACCGCCTCAAAGGCCGTTTTATTCCGTATTTTTCTTACGAGCGCAGTCAGCGGCAGACCGACCACAATGTCATCTCCTTACGCGATGATCTGCTACGCCCGTTTGAGCCCCACCTGCGGGAGTTTTGGCAGGAGTTTGATGGCGACACATTTACCATCCCCCACAACACCGGAAATTCTCCTGCCATGGTTCAGGCTCTCTGGTCCATACATGACCATGAAAAGCGCCCACTTCTGGAAATTTTTCAGGGCTGCCGGGCCAACGCGGACCAGAATATGGCGGCGATGGTTCGGCTCGGCTATTCCAAGGGCTACCGCTTTGGGCTGATTGCCAGCAGTGATCACCTCTCCACCCACCGCAGTTATGCCTGTGTGTGGTCTCCCCAGCGGGAACGGGTATCCATCTTCCGTTCGCTGCAGGCAAGAAGAACCTATGGGTCAACCGACCGGATTGGGCTAGTCTTTCGCTATGGGCAAAATTGGATGGGCGAAGAGGTGAAATACCGCAAGGGTGAGTCCCTCTTTCTTGACATTGCCGGTACGGGCTCGCTTAAGGATGTAAGAATCATCAAAAATGGAAAGCCTTGGAAATCCTTCAGTCTGGCTGAGCAGTCGCATAAGTTCCAGCAGTCGATTGTACCCGATCCATTGGAAGAAAAAGAGGATTACTATTTTGTCGCACTGGAACAATCGGATGGTAACCGTGCCTGGTCCTCGCCAATATGGATCGTTCAATGAAGACCATCTATTTGAAACGCACGATCTCGAATCATTGCCCCCGATGTGGAGAAGGTAAAGTATTGAAACATCCCTTTGAGCGGTTGGAAGACTGTGCCGTATGTAGTTTGAAATACGAGCGTGAGCAGGGTTTCTTTCTTGGGGGCGTGCCAGTGAGCTATTTCCTTGTATGTAGCCTTTGGGTTCTACCCATCATTACGATTTGGTTTTTGAACTGGCTACCCCTTGCCTGGATGCTTGGGCTCTGCCTGGGGGGAGGGATTGTATTGCCCATCGTTGGGTATCGCTACTGCCAGGCTCTGTGGTTGGGGCTGTACTTTTGCTTTGCCTGGAATGAAATGCCTCCCCGTGAAGAATAAGACTGTCTGCCTCACTTTCCTATAATGAAATTCGGTTTCTTTCCTTTTATACTCCTCTCATCGCTTGGGTTTTCATTGGTTGCCCAAAAAAAAGAGCAGGTCTTTCTATGGTCTGGTGATGCCCCAGATGAGGTGCCAGGTGAAGTAGGAGAAGAAACGGTCGAAGTTAACGGCGTTAAGCGGGTTAGCAATGTGACTAAACCGACGATTAGCTACTATTTGGCGGACAATGAAATCGCGAATGGTACCACGGTGGTCGTTTGCCCAGGGGGAGCGTACAAGATCCTGGCCATCGAGCATGAGGGCGAGGATGTGTGCCATTGGCTAAACCGCCTTGGTATCCATGCCGTGCTCCTTAAATATCGTGTGCCTCGTCGAAAAAACCGAGAACCCTATGCGGCTGCCCTTCAGGATGCCCAGCGTGCTATGAGTCTGGTTCGTCAGGCAGGGAAATCCTGGAAGGTTCCTTTGACCAAGCTTGGTATCATTGGCTTTTCCGCAGGGGGGAACCTCGCGATCCGAACCGCTACTTCTTTTGCAAAGCGAACTTATGATCCATTCGATCTGGCAGATCAGCTATCTTGCCGGCCCGATTTTGCTCTCCTTCTCTATCCGGCCTATCTAATCTCAGAAAACGACCCAATGGTCCTTGATCCAAGTATAAAAATTACCAAGAACTGTCCACCCATGTTCTTTGCTCACACTGGGGACGATCATATACCCGCCGAGGGTAGTGTGCTTACTTATCTCGCTCTGGAAAAAGCCGGGGTGGTTGGAAGTGAGCTTCATATTTACCCATTTGGAGGACATGGGTTTGGGTTACGCTCGAACAAGCATCCAGTAACCGATTGGCATGCTAGAGCACAAGATTGGTTCGTCTCTCTGGACTTAATCAAAAATTGAAAAAAGAACTTTCAAGATTTTGGTTGTATACGGCTCTCTTACTGCTGCTCTTTTTTATATCATCCCAAATCGTAGGGTTCACTCAGAACCTTTCTGACTTTACTGAATCTTTTTTTGAATTTGTTAAGTCAAACTGATCCATTCATCTATTGAAATTCATAGATGACTCTCAGATAATATTTCATATCCATTTTCTCCAAGTTATCTTGTGGAGAGGAATTATAGGTTCCAGATAATCCGGACCTAAGTTTCCATTCATTCTCTACTAAAAGAGGAAAGGTTATGGCAGTATCGTGATTAAATAGATAGTCTGCTAGGTCATTTGCCTTGGGTATCAAAGACACTTCACTTTCCAATGCCAATCGTTGATAAAGGATGTGTGAATATTCGAGCCCAAGATCGAATGCGGGGTCGGATTGATCTGTAATTGATTTTTCGGTTGATTTCACATACCTATATGCAGTTCCTAAACGGGATGATAATTGATAGTTCTCCTCTTCAATTAAGTCATACTTGATCCCAATTGCACTAGTGTTCCTAAGGTTGATTTTTTCAATAGGATCATGCTCAAAGTCTGATCGTAGGTACCAAGCGAATCGATCGCTGAAGAGGGAGTCAAATTCAGCACCTCCTTTGGTCTCATCCGTGTCCGTTTTTCCATTTGTGGTTTGGGTATTGTAGGAGAGAAATAAATCCAATTCGTGCAGATTGTTCGAGTAGACACTATCGAGTCGCAATCCTAATCCGGTTGAATCTGTATTACCCGCTGAACCGACCAAATCAAACCCTATCGAATTTTCCCACTGCATCTGTTTCTCCAATTCATTTCTTTCTTTTTGCTCCACAATAGGATCCTTCGATTTGTCTAACCACAGGTGTTGGATTTTTGTGAACGCAAGACTTGGAGAGAGATCGTTCTGCTGATTTACCAAGTTTAATTGACCGGATGGAACGGGTACAGATTGCCCTATGAAGGTTTGATTGTTTTCATCTCGAACCAATACATTTTCTGAGGAAGAAAGAGTTTTGAGATACTTTAGGGGAATTTGGATTAATCCTGAGTAAGTTGTAGCAAAGGTTAAATTACCATCCTTTGCCTCAATGATTTTACCATAGAAAATAGAACCGTCCTGAGTCTCTGCCCGATCCGCGAATAAATGGTTTGCTAATAAGGTAAAAGTAATCGCAACCAAGAAGTGAAGGGACTTGAGCATGTAAATTAACCTGGAGGCCATTTCATTTGCCTTCCACCCAGTACATGCACATGTAGGTGCGGAACAGTTTCCCCTCCATTTTGTCCGTGATTGATCACGACTCGGAAACCTGCTGAAAGAGCCTCTTGCTTCGCTATTTTACCCGCAATCAATAAGAGGTGACCCAGAATCTGCTGATCCTCATAATCCGCATCCCCAACCCGAGGGATCACTTTCTTGGGTATAACCAGGAAATGCACGGGAGCTTGCGGTTCAATATCCCGAATCACTATGCATGATTCATCCTGATGTAAAATATCTGACGGGATATCCCCCGAAATGATTTTTTGAAAAATAGTACTCACAGAGATTAATCTCTTATTTGGCGGTCCATATGCGCAAGGATGATAAGTAAAAGTCTTCCATCGCTGCATCGTCTTTAAGGTTAACTTCCATAAGACCTGTGTTTTTTTCAAGACATCTTAAAACCCTTGAGAGTTTAATTCCGAACTGCGGCAGGTTAGCTTGATCAACAACGACGGATCGAGTGGCATCTGCTAATTTAGCAAGGATATGGGACCTGATACCTCTGCGTAAACCTGCTTCCTGAGCATCCCTCTCTTTCTCTTCCATATGAATAGATTGTTGCCTGGCTTCTTTGGCAAGTGTATCGGATTTCTGAGATATTAAAGCTAAGAGGGAGGCAGCAAGTCCATAGGCTTGAAAGAGCGGAGAAACTCGATCTTTTTTCAGGTTTTCACGGTCTAATAAGCAAAGAATCCACTCTTGGTAGTCGTTTTTCCATGTCTCCCAATCTTGATCAGACTCGAGGTTTTTTTCTTTGGGTAGCCTAACCAGAAGGCACCTGCTTCGTATCGTAGCGAGAAGAGAGTAGGGGCGGGAAGTGGTTAAAAGAATGAAAGTATCAGGAGGAGGTTCTTCGAGAGTTTTAAGGAAAGCATTGGCAGCTTCCTTTCTCATCCGATCTGCTTCATGGATGATAGCAACTTTACAGCCACCCTGATTTGAGGTCCGATTAATTATTGAGATCAGTTCTCTGGTTTTCTCGACGGTAATAATCCTAGCTTTTCCGGTGGGACGTAGGTGGAAAAGGTCAGGATGTATACCTGTTTCCTGATCCAGTGATAAAAGTTCCTGAGCAAGCAATAAAGCGGCATTTTCTGCAGAAGGAACACTCTTGCCGAGAAGTAAGATTCCATGATGTAATGCCCCTTCATGGAGTCTTTTTTTGAGGGCGACAATTGGATCAGGTCTAGAAACAGACATGAAGGCTAGTAGTTTGCTTCAGAACTTATTCTTGGGAGTAGAAACGAGCGTGAATCTCGTTCCAAATTTCGAGTTCAATTTCGTCGGGTTCTGTATTACCATCCACGACAAAAAATCGTTCGGGAAGGCTCCTTGCCAGATGTAGGTATCCTTTTCTGACTTTCCCATAAAATTCAATGTTTTCCTGCTCCATTCGATCGGGCATATCCGACACCCTGTGTTTAATCCTTTCGAAGCCAACTTCAGGTGGAATATCCAGTACGATCGTCAGATCCGGTACAATTTCTCCAACTGCAAACTCGTTAATCATCGTTACTGGATCATCGGCAATCTGTCGGGCAACTCCTTGGTAAACCGTAGTGGAATCTAAAAAGCGATCGCAGAGAACGATTTTACCCTCCTCAATCGCTGGGAAAATGACTTCTCTGACAAGTTGTGCCCGACTGGCTGCGAATAAGAGGAGTTCCGTTTCAGGACACATATTTTGGGATGTATCTGCATGCATCAACAGGTGGCGTATATCTTCCCCAATTGTGGTTCCACCCGGTTCCCGTGTAACAATAACATCGCGATGATCGATTTCTTCCAAACGATCAGCAATGCGTCGGATTTGGGTTGATTTACCGCAACCTTCGGATCCTTCGAAGGAGATTAATAGGCCTTTTTCGTGACTCATGAATTGATTTGTGCGTTTGCTTTTAATAGTTCGATCACCTGACTGGTGGAAGGACTCTGGGCCGTTCGAACATAATGCCCTGAAGTACAGGTTGCCAAGGCAAGGGAAGTTAATGGAGAGAATCCACTTAACCTCGCGGAACAGAAACCTGCATTAAAATGATCTCCGGCCCCAGTGGTTATCTTAGGGTTTTCGCAAAAAGGGCCTTGGGACCAAAAAACTCCGTCTTTGGTTGCACAAGCAGCCGACTCAACCGGGTGAAGTACAATGGTTGAAATGCCCAATTTTCGGCGGATTTCTGTGGCCATTGATTTTAAGTCTGCTTCGCTTTTGGATCCACTTTCAAGTCCTAAAACATCGCAAACCTGCAGACCTTCGTTGTAATTCAATCCAAGGGTTACTTCAGCGTGTGCCTGGAAGCGGGAAATCACTTGAAGGACCTCGTTAATATCAGAGCTGGATCTTTTGGCAGGATCCGCCAAATCGAAGAAAAAGGAACGGGTATCCCGTGGAGGTAAATTAGGGAGAACCTTATCGACAAGCTCCACAAGTACCGCAGTCATCTTGGGAATCATCGTCCAGTTTACCACAGAAATTAAATCCGCATGTGAGATCAAATCGAGAAATTCACCTTCCCCGCATTTTTCAATGATGGTGGCGAAATCA
>JAQCIX010000030.1:0-12500 GCA_027593365.1 Verrucomicrobiota bacterium | reverse complement strand
TGTATTTCAAGCGATGTTGATCAAATAAGTAAAAGCAATAGGTGGATGCCTTGGCGACACCAGGCGATGAAGGACGTGACAAGCTGCGATAAGCTTCGGGGAGCGGCAAATACGCTTTGATCCGGAGATTTCCGAATGGGGAAACCCGGCTGGAGTAATATCCAGTCACTTCAGGTTGAATACATAGACCTGATAGAGCGATACCCGGTGAATTGAAACATCTTAGTACCCGGAGGAAAAGAAAGAGAATCGATTCCGTAAGTAGCGGCGAGCGAAAGCGGAACAGCCCAAACCGTCAGGATTTATCTTGGCGGGGTTGTAGGAGCCCGACGTGGGACCAATAAGGTTAGAGGAAGCTTCTGGAAAGCTGCTCCATAGAGGGTGACAGACCCGTACTCGAAAACTGCATTGGCCCTAGGGAATTCCTGAGTAGCACCGGACACGTGAAACCCGGTGTGAATCTGTGCCGACCACGGCATAAGGCTAAATACTCGGTGTCGACCGATAGTGAACTAGTACCGTGAGGGAAAGGTGAAAAGTACCCCTGTTAGGGGAGTGAAATAGTACCTGAAACCTATTGCTTACAAGGTGTCGGAGCATCCATGTGGTGTGACGGCGTGCCTTTTGCATAATGAGCCTGCGAGTTATTATCTGTAGCAAGCCTAAGCCATTTAATGGTGGAGGCGCAGGGAAACCGAGTCTGAATAGGGCGTTGAGTTGCAGGTAATGGACCCGAAACCGAGGTGATCTTACCATGGCCAGGTTGAACCTTCAGTAAAATGAAGTGGAGGACCGAACCGGTGAATCTTGAGAAATTCTCGGATGAGCTGTGGTAAGGAGTGAAAGGCTAATCAAACCCGGTGATAGCTGGTTCTCTTCGAAATATATTTAGGTATAGCGTCGCGTGCTGACCAACGGGGGTAGAGCACTGAAAAAGCTAGGGCCCATACCCGGGTACCAAACTTTATCAAACTCCGAATACCGTTGGGTGTAGCGCGGCAGTCAGACTGCGGGTGATAAGGTCCGTAGTCGAAAGGGAAACAGCCCAGACCACCGGCTAAGGCCCCTAATAGATACTAAGTTTAAGGAGGTGAATTTTCACAGACAATGGGGATGTTGGCTTAGAGGCAGCCACCATTTAAACAGTGCGTAATAGCTGACCCATCGAGAGAATTTGCGCCGAAGATGAACGGGAATTAAGTATCTAGCCGAAGCCGTGGACTTAGTATTTATACTGAGTGGTAGAAGAGCGTTCTAACAGGAGTGAAGTCGTTCGGGTAACGAACGGTGGACCGGTTAGAAGTGAGAATGCAGGCATAAGTAACGATAAACATGGTTAAAATCCATGTCGCCGAAAACCTAAGGTTTCCTAGGGAAGGTTCGTCCGCCTAGGGTTAGTCGGGAGCTAAGACGAGGCCGTAAGGAGTAGTCGATGCACAACTGGTTAATATTCCAGTACTACCCCATAGATGTTTGATTTTCGGAGTGACGGAGAAGGTTACGACAGCTAGGTGTTGAATGTCCTAGTCTAAGTGCGTAGGCCGTCTGGTAGGCAAATCCGCCAGGCATTAAGGCTGAAACACGATGGGATCCCAAAGCTACGGCAGCGGGGAATTGTTTATACCATGCTTCCAAGAAAAGCTTCGTTGTTAGTCTATGAGGTGCCCGTACCGTAAACCGACACAGGTGGGTGAGATGAGTATTCTAAGGCGCGTGAGTTAACCCTCTCCAAGGAACTCGGCAAATTGACCCCGTAACTTCGGGATAAGGGGAGCCATGCTTTGCATGGCCGCAGTGACCAGTTCCAACCGACTGTTTAGCAAAAACACAGCTCTCTGCTAAGTGGCAACACGATGTATAGGGAGTGACAAGTGACCAATGCGAAAAGGTGAACGCTGGCGGTGCAAGCTGCTGGTCTAAGCCCTCGTGAATGTCGGCCGTAACTATAACGGTCCTAAGGTAGCGAAATTCCTTGTCGGGTAAGTTCCGACCTGCACGAATCTTGCAACGAGTTGGAAGCTGTCTCGGAGAGGCGCTCAGTGAAATTGTAGTCGACGTGAAGATGCGTCGTACCCGCAGCAGGACGGAAAGACCCTATGCACCTTTACTGTAAGCTGCTATTGGCATTCGATTTTTGATGCGTAGAATAGGTGGGAGACTTTGACGCTTAGCTTCAGGGCTAGGCTGAGTCACAATGTGAAATACCACTCTTTACTAATTGGATGTCTAACCTCTCACCCTTATCGGGTGTAGGGACAGTGGTAGCAGGTCAGTTTTACTGGGGCGGTATCCTCCCAAAGAGTAACGGAGGATTGCGAAGGTTCGCTCAGACCGGTTGGTAATCGGTCTTCGAGGATATGGCTATAAGCGAGCTTTACTGTGAGACCTACAAGTCGAGCAGTTGCGAAAGCAGGCCCAAGTGATCCGGTAGTGGAATGTGGAATCGCTATCGCTTAAAGGATAAAAGGTACGCTAGGGATAACAGGCTGATAACGCCCAAGCGTTCATAGCGACGGCGTTGTTTGGCACCTCGATGTCGGCTCATCACATCCTGGGGCTGGAGAAGGTCCCAAGGGTTCGGCTGTTCGCCGATTAAAGTGGTA
The DNA here is from genome assembly GCA_027593365.1 of Verrucomicrobiota bacterium. Classification (GTDB taxonomy): domain Bacteria; phylum Verrucomicrobiota; class Verrucomicrobiia; order Opitutales; family Seribacteraceae; genus Chordibacter. The sequence continues at coordinate 9,897 of JAQCIX010000030.1, read as the reverse complement.
CGCGAGCTGGGTTCAGAACGTCGTGAGACAGTTCGGTCCTCTATCCGCTGTGGGCGTTGGAGATTTGAGGGGTTCATTCCTTAGTACGAGAGGACCGGGAATGACATGCCGCTGGTGTTCCGGTTGTTCTGCTCAAGAGCACCGCCGGGTAGCTAAGCATGGACTAGATAAGCGCTGAAAGCATCTAAGCGCCAAGCTATTCCCAAGATAAGATCTCCTTTGGCCTTCGGGCCATGAAGGAACCTGGAAGACTACCAGGTCGATAGGTCAGATGTGTAAGCACAGCAATGTGTTGAGCTAACTGATACTAATGTTCCGAACCATTTGTTTCTTTCCATTCGCTAAGTATATATTCTTTAGCGGTGCTTGTGTCCCCATTAACGTTGAACTATTTTTTCCGTTGTTCGCGAACTGTCGCGGCAACACTTACTTACACTATGTACCATTAGCTGTTTTGACAGTTCATGGAAATCATTCTGGTGATCATAGATGAGGGGAAACACACGTTCCCATCCCGAACACGCTCGTTAAGCCCTCAATCGCTGATGGTAGTGCAGCCACGCTGCTGTGTGAGAGTAAGTTGTTGCCAGTCTTGCGACCCGCGTCTTCTTAACCGAGGACGCGGGTCTTTTTATTTTATTTTCTCTAATTCAAATCTATAATTCTAACATTTAATGGGTAACCTTAAAAAGAAGCGTCGCTTAAAGATGAATAAGCATAAGCGACGCAAACGTACGAGAGCCAATCGTCACAAGAAAAGAGATTGGTAACTTTCTGGGTTTTTTCAACCCGGTTGCTTGTCTACACAGTTTATAACATTAGTTTATATGTAGATGTGCCCAACTGCTTTTCAATTACCTACTGTTAATACCAGTAGTTTTATCAACCTTTTCGAATCTCGCTTAGCGGATTCTTTACTTGAATTAGATCAGGAAGTCCGTCCTTATGCACAGTCTGCTGCCCTTGCGGGCGGTAAAAGGATCCGTCCTCAACTTGTGCATCTTTTCTCAAACAGCGAAGATGATCCACCAGATCCGATCATCGACGCCTCGGTTGTTTTGGAGTTGGTGCACCTAGCCACTCTGATTCATGACGATATTTTGGATGAAGCTCAAATGAGGCGGAAATTACCTGCTATGCATCAGGAGATTGGAGCTCATTCTGCCCTTCTTCTAGGAGATGCTCTTTTTGGTTACGCGCTTGAACTTGCTTCCCGTTTTCCTACCACCAAAGTTTGTGCTGTAGTTGCCGAAGCAACCAGAAAAACATGCTCTGGTGAGATTAGGCAAACCTTCGCGAGAGGGCGGACCAACCTGTCGCTAGACGAGTATGTTGGTTTTATTAACGACAAAACAGGTGAGCTTTTTAAAGCATCCTGTGAGCTTGGTGCCTATTTATCCGGAGCCAATGACTCATTGATAGAGCAAGCGGGTAAGTTTGGACTTTGCTTGGGGATAAGCTACCAAGTTTATGACGATTTAATAGACGCTTTTATGCCCCAAGATAAAAGTGACAAGACCGTCGGAGCGGATTGGTCCACCGGTAAATTTACTCTTCCAATGATCTTTTTGTATGAGGAAGCCACCGACGGGGAAATTAATGAACTAAATGAGCTTTTTCAAACCAAGGATAAAAAGGAACTTTCTGATTCTTCCCATTTTCGGGTGTTAGAGCTTCTTAATAAGTACCATGTACTGAATCGTTCTATCGAATTTCTTGATCAGCATCTTGCCTACACTAAATCGGTCATAGATGGTTTTTCAGATGAATCCTTACGATTCAGATTAATTGGATTTTTAAATAACTTTTCTGACAAACTATCCTTGGTTCGTACCTTAAAAACATCAAATTTCCTTGCTGTTTAAAGGATTTTCCTCCAATTTTACTGAAATGGACAATTCCCTTTCAGATACTGTCAGCAATGATATTCCTTCGGATTGTTCCAGTGAAAGCCTCGAAGATGTTCTTTCTTTGGTGCAAAGAGCCAAAAGTGGGGATTTAACTGCCTTTGATTCTTTGATCATTCGTTACAGGCAGCGTCTCTATGCTGTTTTATACAATATGACCATGAATTCTGAGGATGCGGCAGATCTTACTCAGGAAACTTTCGTTAAAGCATTTCGTTCCTTGGCCAAGTTTAGAGAACAGTCATCTTTTTACACATGGTTGTACCGCATTGGCGTTAATCTGACCCTTACCCATCTGAAGAGAAGAAAAATCCGCAAGTTTTTTAGCTTTGATCAAGCCAGTGAAGATGGTGGTATGAGTAAGGATTTGGAAGCAGTTTCTACCACAACTGTGACCTCTGTCAAAAAAGCTTTAAACAACGAATTACATGAAAAATTGAACGAAGCTTTGTCGAAGTTGTCAGATAAACATAGAACGATTGTGGTATTATTCGAAATAGATGGATTGGGGCATAAAGAAATTGCTAACATTATGAAGTGCACGGAAGGAACCGTACGCTCCCGTCTGTTTTATGCTAAACAGCAGCTGCAGTCCTATTTGTCGGAATACATAAACTAAAATATTTCACACATCATGAAAGATAAACCTACCCTCGAAGATCTTTTTCAGTCCAAAAAACTGGATTTACCCAAAGAAGAATTTTGGAATGGTTTCCAGGATCGAGTGAAAGGGCAAACCATGGCTGCTTTGAGTCAGCAAAATCGGATTACGAAAGCACGCAATCTTGGACTTTACAGCTTGGTTCCCGTGCTCGTATTACTTTTTGCAAGTTCTCACTTCTTCAGTGTAGAAATTTCAAAATCCTCCAGTGATTCAACAACTGCCCAAGTCGGATCTTCCTCTCCATCGGGTGCCAACCTGCTTTTGAGCACCATTCAGGAAGATCTCTACACGGAGAAGGAAGGAGCAATCCAACTTGCACGCATGGATTCCTTTGAATCTTTCTCTAATTCCAGATTGATTTCAGCCGGGGGGCATACCAACTTTAATTTTTCCGAGCTACAAGCTTCCGGAAATTCTGTGTCCTCCCAGCAGTTCACCTTCTAACTGAATGCACCTGCTTGTATTTACAAGCATTTGCTTGTTGTTTTCTGCTTCTTTTTTACACGCTGACACAGGCATTAGTCATCCGGCTTTATCCATTCAGGATAGAATTAAGGATATCTTCAGTAGCACAAAGGATTGCGTAGTACGCGTAAAGGCTACCCGTAAAGATACTTTAGAGGAGAAAACAAACCGTGTCCTTAAAATGGGAAGCGGTTTTTTTGTAAGCAAAGAGGGGCATATACTAACAACGGGTTTATTACGAAACGCTGACCAAATATGGATTGAGCATTCCAAGTCATTCTATCTGGCCCAGTTAATCGGTCATGATTACTTGTGTAATGTATCCTTGCTCAAGGTAGTCGAGTCCCAAAAAGAATTTCCCTTTTTATCCATTTCAAATAAGTCGGAAAATTTATCTCCTGGTTCTTTTCTTGTCGGTTTAACCTGTGCCTTGGAATTTGAAGTAGGGCCAACATTTGGACTTCTTCAAAGTGAAGAAATCTCTTTTGGTACCAATATGTTTCCAACAAAGATGATTCGCTCAAGTGTTCCTTTAGGACCTGGTGAGATCGGTGCTCCTATTTTTAATTTGAATGGAAACTTTGTCGGAATTGCTCATGCTGCACTCTCTGATCTTGGTTCCTCTTTTATTCTTCCAGCAGAAGCATGTCTGCGTATTCGGGATGGTCTATTACTTTCTGGAAATGTTGAATATGGATGGTTTGGAGTAACGGTATCTCGCAAATTGAATGCATCCAATTCATTTGATATCGTGGTTGAGGGAACGGTCGATGGTTCTCCGGCATCTAAATCTTCTTTAAAAAAAGGTGATATCATTTTGAAAATTGCATCTATTCAGGTAAAAGACCGTGGGGACTTAGCCCATGCTGCTTTTTTTGCATCTCCTGGCACAGTTGTAGAATTTTTGGTTAGCCGGGATGATAAACAAGTCACCGTACCCATCAAAGTTGAGAAAAGATCCGTGCTAGTGAAAGATGAGGAGTCACAGGTAGCTGAAGTCGACGGGGCTATTCCTGAGTCAGATCCTAGTATTTCAGAATAAAGGGTTACTCCAAACTTTTCTCAACTTCCATAATCCGAAATAATCACGGGAGTTCTCGACTTCTATGATTTGTTCATTTAAGCGGTTAAAAGATGTCTAAATCTGATCAGTACGAAATGTTTCCCTGTGATCCATACCAAAGCACGGAGTGGAAAAAAATTGAAGGCTTGGAAAATTGCGTGGAGGAGACATCTTTCTGCGGAGAACCGATCTTGAAGGTAAAGCCTGAAGCCCTTGAAAAGTTAGCTCAAGTGGCTTTCCATGACATTTCCCATTTTTTACGAACGGATCACTTGCGCCAATTAACACATATTCTAAACGACCCAGAAGCCTCCGCGAATGATAGGTTTGTTGCTCTCGATTTATTGAGAAATTCTCAAATTGCTGCCGAAGGGATTTTACCAATGTGCCAAGATACAGGCACCGCTATCATCATGGCCAAAAAAGGCAGGGGCGTATGGACACCCGGGAAGGATGAGAGTGCTTTATCTAAGGGAATTGAGAGTACCTATGCTTCGGACAATCTTCGTTTTTCACAGCTTGCTCCTCTTGGAATGTTTGAGGAAAAGAATACCAAGTCCAATCTACCTGCACAGATCGATCTCTATCAAACGGATGGAAGTGAGTACCATTTTTTATTCATGGCAAAAGGTGGGGGCTCTGCGAATAAAACTTTCTTGCATCAGGGAACTCCCTCCTTGCTTAAGGAGGAATTGCTTTTGGAATATTTAGATGAGCGTATTGCTGCCCTTGGTACAGCCGCATGTCCTCCTTATCATTTAGCGGTGGTGATTGGAGGGACTTCTGCCGAATCAAATTTGAAAACCGTAAAGTTGGCCAGTGCACGCTACTTGGATGGGTTACCCACAGAGGGGGATCCCGCTGGGCATGCGATCCGTTGTCCGGATATGGAGCAAAAGATATTGAATTTGACTCAGAAACGGGGAATTGGTGCTCAATTTGGTGGAAAATATTTCTGCCTCGATGTGAGAGTGATACGTCTACCGAGGCATGGTGCAAGTTTGCCCATTGGGATTGGAGTTAGTTGTTCGGCCGATCGCCAGGCTCTCGGCAAGATTACCAAAGATGGAGTATTTCTCGAACAATTGGAAACCAACCCATCCCAGTTTTTACCCACATACGATGATACGGATGATTCGGACGAGGATGCTGTGCAGATCGATTTAAATATGGGAATGGAACATGTGCTCAAGGAACTTTCTAAGTATCCTGTAAGAACGAGATTATCCCTCAATGGTCCTTTAATTGTTGCCCGGGATTTAGCTCACAGTCGCCTAAGGGAAAGGTTAAATGCGGGGGAGGGGTTACCCGAATATTTCAAACAATATCCAGTCTATTACGCTGGGCCGGCTAAGACTCCAGAGGGGTATGCATCTGGCTCTTTTGGTCCGACTACAGCTGGGAGGATGGATGCTTTTGTAAACAAGTTTCAGGAAGCAGGTGGGTCTATGGTGATGTTAGCCAAGGGCAACCGTTCAAAAATGGTCGTGCAAGCTTGTAAGAAGCATGGTGGTTTCTACCTAGGAAGTATCGGGGGTTCTGCTGCCCGACTTGCTCAAAACTGTATCAAAAAAGTTGAATTACTTGAGTACGAAGACTTAGGGATGGAAGCTATTCGTAAGATCGAAGTCGAAAATTTCCCCGCTTTTATTATTACGGATGATAAGGGTAATGACTTTTTTATTGGGGATGGTGCGGCGTAATTTTATTTAATCTTCAGCTAAATATTCGAGAGCATATCGATAGCCTTTCGACCCAAGCCCAGCAACCACGCCATTTACGATTCCGGAGATAAGGGATTTGTGCCTAAAATCCTCCCGTGCATGAATGTTTGAAAGATGCACTTCAACAGTTTTTAATCCAGATGCTGAAATCGCATCCCTGAGGGCCACGCTCGTGTGAGTGAACCCACCGGGGTTAATGATTAAACCGGAAAACCCGAGATCTGCCCATTGATGGATTTGGTCGATCAGAGATCCTTCGTGGTTGGATTGATAGGCGTGCACTTCACATCCCAATGTTGTGCCGAGTGATTCGGTTTGCTGCACAATTGCTTCGAGCGTTTCCGATCCGTAGATGTCGGGCTCTCTTTTTCCAAGTCGATCCAGGTTTGGGCCGTTAAGCAGTCCTATTTTTTTCATTTGAGAGAATATAAAGGGGGAAGGAAGATTTTGAGATGTGTTTAGAGCGGGCAGTCCGTGTCGATGAACTCATAGGGAATATCAAACTTTTGAGCGACCTCCCGGGCCAATGCATCTACTCCAAAGCGTTCCGTGGCGTAATGCCCACATGCATAAAGGTTTAGCTCAAGTTCTTGTGCAATATTAAAGTGGTGCTGCTTGAGCTCCCCGGTAATTAGAGTGTCGGCACCACATCCAAGAATTTGGTCGACGGCACTTTGACCAGAGCCTGTAAGAATGGCAATTTTCTCGGGTTTACCCATACCAAATTCCATGGCGTGAAAACTATTTGGAAACAAGTCCGTTAACCTTTCACCCAGTTCATTACGGTCGTAAGAACTTGTGGTAACTAAGCCAATGTCTTTTCCTTGATAGGGTAGGAAAGTGTCACAGGGTTCCAATCCAAGCTTGTTTGCCAACAAGACATTGTTGCCAATTTCTGGGTGACAATCCAAGGGGAGGTGGGAGCCGTAGATGGCGAGATTCCTGTCCAGAGCAAGCTTTACTTTCTCATAACTGGAACCAGTTAACGGAATTGGTGGGGTCCAAAACATCCCGTGGTGGCAAATAAGAAAGTCCGCTTTCTTCTCAATGGCTAGCCGAAAGGGAACGAGCCCTGCGTCGACACTGGCACAAACTTTGGAGACCTCTCCGTTATTCTCCAACTGGAGACCATTGTGTGATCCATCGAAATCAGGGATTTCATTTACGCAGACTCGCTGGTCACAATATTTGACCACATCCCATAAGTTCACCATGTCTATTAATGTAAAGAGCAAGGATTATCGTGCGAGAAAAAAGTTTATCATTGCGCAGGTCTTATAATTGAGTAAGGTATTGTCCTTTTGCAGCAGGGTGGAGCAGTCTGGTAGCTCGTCAGGCTCATAACCTGAAGGTCGCAGGTTCAAATCCTGCCCCTGCTCCCAATTAACTAATCCTTAACCTAATCCCAAAAAGAAAATTATTTCTCCCTTCGCACGTTCGGGAAGGGCTTTGAACCTAAAATTATTATGAACGTATCTGTAAAAGATCTCTTAGACGCAGGCGTCCATTTTGGACACCAAGTAAGACGCTGGAATCCCAAATCCAAACCTTTTGTTTACGACAATAGGCACGGAATTTCTATCATCAATCTCGAGAAAACTTATGATCTTCTGGAGAAAGCAGCTCAAGCCATCGAAGAAATTGTGGCTTCAGGGAAACAAGTTCTACTCGTGGGTACTAAACGCCAAGCGGTTGAGGCTATTCGTGAATTAGCTGCTGCTACCAACATGCCTTTTTGTGTAAATCGTTGGATGGGTGGGACTTTGACCAATTATGAGACCGTTTCCAACAGCATTGCCAAATACAAAAAATTCTTGCGTATGGAAGAAGATGGCAGCTTGGATAAGATGCACGGTAAAGAAAGTGCCGCCATCAAACGTCAAATGGCTCGTATGCACCGAGATTTCGAAGGTCTCCTCAATTTACAGGGACTTCCTGGAGCCTTATTCGTGGTCGATTCATTTAACGAAGAGATCGCAGTTGCTGAAGCGAATCGCCTCAAAATTCCTGTGATTGCATTAGTGGACAGCAATTCTGACCCGTCAGTCCTTTCACATCCAATTCCTGGGAATGATGATTCTACAAAATCGATTCGTATTATTATCGATGTGATCTTGGATTCGATTCAATCTGGTGCAACCAAAAGGGTTCAAGCTCCTACCAAAAGGAAGGATATTACCCCAGTAGCTCAGGAACCCGATTTTCTTGAAAATGAAGATGAACCAGAAGTCACCCTTCCTGAAGGATACGACGAAATGGATTTTGATGACCGTAAGAAAGCGGAACAAGTAGATGAATCTGCAGAAAATACCGTTTCAACCGATGTCGCGGAATCGAGTGCAGCAGAGGCAGAAAAACCTGATGAATCTGCTGAGGAAGAGCCCGTTACAGAAGAAGCTAAAAGCTGAGCATTTCCCTTTTTATTTATTAAAAACCTAAGTACTTATTATACAAAATGTCTATTACTAAAGATAGTGTGATGTCCTTGCGCGAAAAAACCGGTGCAGGTCTAATTGATTGTAAGCGTGCGTTAGCGGAAAGTAATGGAGATATGGATGAAGCGGTTTCCATTCTTCGTAAAAAGGGAGTGGCAACTGCTGCCAAAAAGTCTGGTCGTAGTGCGAGTGAAGGAGTGATTGCTCAATCCATATCCTCGGATCGTTCCAAGGGAATCTTAGTAGAGGTGAATTGTGAGACTGATTTCGTTGCTAAAAATGAAGATTTTGTAGCTTTCTCCACTTCAATAGCCGGAGATTTGCTGGATAATCCTGATATTGATCTGGAAGAGAAAAGAACGGAGCAAGTTGCGAAAATCGGAGAGAATATCCAAATCTCGAGATCAGAAACTCTTTCTCCTTCAGGATCTGGCTTGGTGGAATCTTATGTGCACACAGGTGCTAAGGTGGCAGTTCTTCTTTCCATCAGTTCAGACTCATCAGATGTGGCTGGAAATCAACAAGTTGTTTCCATGGCCAAGGATATTTGCATGCACATTGCAGCCACTTCCCCTGTTTGTGTGTCGAGGGATGAAGTACCTGCCGAACTAGTGGAGAAGGAAAAAGAAATTGCCAATGCACAAGCGGAAGGTAAACCTGCACAAGCTATTGAGAAAATCGTTACCGGTAAATTAGAGAAATACTACGCCGGTGTATGTTTGCTTGAACAACCATTTGTTAAAAATCCAGATCAATCGATCCAACAATTTGTTGATGAAGTCTCCAAGGGAGCTGGTTCTTCTCTTAAAGTAGAAAAGTTCCTTCGCTTTCAGGTCGGGGAAAAGGCATAAGGGTTAACTTCTTTTCGCCTCATTCTTGAGGAGATGGGAAGTAAAGCTATATCTAGGTGTTAAGAATCCATGTGGCTGCACTGGCAGCTGCATAGATCAGTAACAGGGCATAGCCGTTTGCCTTTTGTAAGACTTTTCCCTGAAGCCAATAAATGAGCAGAAGAGTCGTGGAAATAAGGAATAGGTAGTCGACCCAGGCAAATGGGGCGGAACTACGGACGGGACCAAGTATACCTGCTAAACCTCCGATCAGGGAGATGTTAAAAAGGTTTGATCCAACGATATTTCCTAAGAGCATGGCATTTTGTTGTTTCTTAACTAAGCTGATGGATGCGGCCAACTCAGGTAAACTTGTACCAATGGCAAGCAAAGTGAAACCTATTAATTCTTCAGGAATTCCTCCAATCTCGGCCAAGCTTTTCGATCCATAAACCAAGGAATCAGCACCTGCCCATAAAGCTAAAGTTGCAACAATGAGCATTACGAGTGAAAGGAGAATGGCAGGTTGTTCTTGGTTGAGGGTCGATGTACTCTCCGACTTTTCTCTTCCTTCCTTGTTTTGGCTGATCGCTTTGTAGGAGAGAACGATTAAATAGGAGGTAATAAAAACGAGGAAAATGATTCCAGCCGTTCGCCCAATTTCGTGATTGGAGGAGAGGATTAAAAAACCACAAAACCCTAAGGTAACCAAACCAAGGCAAAGCCTTTGAGATAAGGGGACAGCATTTTGGGTAGGAATAGATCCGATAAGCAAAGCAATCCCCAAAATTAAGCCAATGTTGGCAATG